>WQRP01000128.1 GCA_009786675.1 Treponema sp.
ACACGCTTAGGCAGGCACTTAGGGACGGCAGTTGCCGCTACGAATGGGAGTACCGGCACAGCGACGGATCGCCGATTCCCACGGAGGAGATTTTCCACCGCGTAACGATTGACGGCAGCGACTTCGTCATAGCCTACAGCCGCGATCTGCGCAGTTACTACAGGGAAAAGGAAAAGGACAAACTCGTGCAGCAGAGGATACAGGCCATGATGGAACAACTGAACAGGCACGTAGGGGAGCAGTCGGTCGCGGTTTCCGAGTCCTCGGCGGCGATCGAGGAAATGATCGCCAACACTCGATCCGTTACCAACACCCTGTCCCAAAACACGGAGAACGTAAAGGAGCTGCAGGAAGCGTCGAAGGCCGGGCACTCAAGCCTTAGCGGGGTCGCCGCCGACATCCAGGAAATCGCGAGGGAGTCCGAATCGCTTTTGGAAATCAACTCGGTAATGCAGAACATCGCGAGCCAGACAAACCTTCTTTCGATGAACGCGGCTATCGAGGCGGCGCACGCCGGGGAGCTTGGCAACGGTTTCGCCGTCGTCGCCAACGAGATACGCAAGCTGGCGGAATCCTCCGCCGCGCAGTCCAAGACCATCAGCTCGGTGCTCAAGAAAATCAAGGGATCCATCGACAAGATAACCAAATCGACGGAAGCCGTGCTGAACAAATTCGACGCCATAGAGAGCGGCGTGGGAACCGTGTCGGAACAGGAAAACAGCATTCTTGGCGCGATGCAGGAGCAGGGATACGGAAGCCAGCAGATACTGCAGGCCATTAGCCAGTTGAACGAGATTACCCACCGGGTAAAAGAGGACGCGCGGAAAATGGTCGAAAGCAGCAACGCGGCCATACGGCAGGGAAAGGTGGGTATTTAGGTGCGCGTCCGGTGCCCACGCCCCGTTTCTCTGCTATAATGGGCACCATGGGAATCGTACGGGCTATGATGATTGGCGACGTTATGGGCGAGCCGGGGCTAAAGGTTCTGGAGGAGAAACTTCCGGGGCTGATAAACGACAATGCCGTGGACTTTACCGTCGCGAACGGCGAGAACGCGGCCGACGGCTTTGGTCTTACGGAGGCGACGCTGGGGCGGATAATCGCCGCCGGCGTTGACGTGGTAACGTCCGGCAACCATGTCTGGGAGAAAAGGGAATTCTGGCAAACGCTGGACGCAGACGACAGGGTGCTGCGCCCGGCCAACTACCCAGGGCCGGCGGCCGGGCGGGGCTGGATCCGCGTGAAAAAGGCGGGCGCGGACTGGATCGTAATCAACGTGCAGGGCCGGGAATTCATGACGGCCATTGACTGCCCGTTCCGGTGCCTGGACGACATAGTGCGNCAGGCCGGCGGGGCGATCGNGCTGGTGGATTTTCACGCCGAGTCCANCCGCGAAAAGGAAGCCCTGGCCTACCACGCCGACGGNCGCGTCTCGCTNCTCGCCGGCACGCACACNCACGTGCAGACCGCCGACGAGCGCGTTCTGCCCGAAGGCACCGCCTACGTCACCGACCTTGGCATGACGGGAATCTCCGACAGCGTAATCGGCATGGACGCTGGGATCTGCCTGGACAGGGCGCGCAAGCAGGTGCAAGCAGGTATGTACCGAATGGAACCCGCCAAGGATCTTGGGGACGGAAAAAGCGAAATCCAGGGGGTTATCGCGGAGATTGACGAGGAATCCGGAAAGGCCATTTCGATAAGGCGATTGTAGCCTTAGTTTTGCAACCGATTAGATTTTCTTCGCACGCCGTATTTCATGCGCCATGCTTTATGTGGTATGATATGGCAACCAGCAATTCCAAGGGGGAGCATAATGCTCAAATGCGTAGGTCTTTACACCCGCGAGGCGGACGAGCCGGAACTGGCTCTGGCGGACATACTGGCGCAGCTTTCCGAAAAAATCGAGCTTCTGGAACACACGGTAGGCATAATAACATGTCACACGGAGTTTGTGGATTCCGGGGTGTTGAGGCATATCGGCGAAAACCTGCCCTTTGAGGTGGCGGGAACGACAACCTCCGCCCAGGCGGTCAACGGCCTGGCCAGCGAGATGGCGCTGACGGTNTTCGTGATAACCTCGGACACCGTCCGGTTCAGGCTGGCCATGACGGAACCCATGGAAACGGAAATCGAGGGGCCACTGCGGGAGGCCATCGAACGGGTGGGCGACGATTCCGAGCGNCCCAAGCTTGCCATCGCCTTTCCGCCCCTTATGCTGGAAAACTCCGGCGACGACATAATGGAAGTCTGGAACAANATTCTGCCGGGGGTGCCCGTCTTTGGATCCATGACCGTGGACGATTCCGCCGANCTTTCNGGGGGCAAGGTCATCTATCGNGGCCAGGCNGAAAAAACAAGCCATTCGTTTATACTGTTTTACGGCGANATAAACCCGCGCTTNCTTATCGCGATCCTGCCGGAAACGACCAAACTGCCGCACAGGGGCGAAATAACCAAGTCAAAGGCCAATGTCGTCTATGAAATCGACGGCCGCAACGCCTACGATTACCTGAAAAACACGGGGCTTGTCACCACGGGGGAATCCCTGGGCGTTTTCTGGTTCGTGCCTTTCCTGCTCAACCAGCAAAAGCGCGAGGATTACGACGGCGTGCCGGTCGTCCGGGGCCTGGCCTCGATAGGCGAGGATGGCGCGGCGATTTTCCGGGGGCGGATAGACGAGGGTTCCGTTTTTACCCTGCTGAACATGACGGCGGAGGACGTGGTAACCGAAACCAAGGCCAAGCTTATGACCGTAAGGGACATGCNGGACGTAAACGGNGTNATAGTCTTTTCNTGCGTCGTGCGCCATTTGCTGCACCTGCACAAGAACCCNCTGGACGAGATTGAGCACGCCAAGGAAGCGCTGGCCGATTTGCCCTTCATAATGAGCCACGCCGCGGGCGAGTTCTGCCCGACCTCGGTAAAGGACGGGGTTCCCGTCAACCGCTTCCACAACTACTCGCTTGTGGCGCTTGTCATATAGGAAGCCCGATGGTCGAATCCTCGGTAAGCCTTGAACAGTACAACGCCCTGCAGAAACGGCTGGCGGAAAGCGAAAGGGAAACGAAGCGACTTGCCAGGGAACTTCGCCACGCGAAAAAACGCGACGCGCTTTTCAGGATCAACTACGAAACCCAGCTTAGCCTGATCAAGTCCGTCGCGAAGGAAAAGGCCATGCAGGAAACCTACATGGACATACTCCTGCAGTCCTGCCCCGACATAATATTCATGCTGGACGACAGCCTGCGGTTTGTGCTGGGAACGGATTCGGTCACGGAAATAATCGACGTGGAGGATATTCTGGTTCTGCACGGGGTGGAGTTGTCGACAATCCTGGAGCGCTACAAGTCGTTGGCCTTTACGCAGGAAATGGTTCACCGGATATGGCAGGCCAGCCTTAACCTGGAACAGGGGCGAACCCCTCTTGAGGCACAGGTTCGGGACCACACATACGAGGTGCATATCCTTCCNTTTAGAAAACGCGCCCCCGGCTTTTCCTGCATCATCGTGCTTATGCACGACATCACCGAGCTTGTGCTTGCCAGGAATTTGGCGGAAATGGCCAGCGCGGCGAAAAGCGAGTTNCTTTCCAGGATGTCCCACGAAATGCGCACCCCCATGGGAGCCATTATAGGCATGACGGAAATCGCCAGGAACGCCGACGCCATGGAGCGAAAGGAGGACTGCCTTGGCAAAATAGACAGCGCGTCCAAGCACCTGCTGGGCCTGATAAACGACATCCTGGACATGTCCAAAATCGAGGCCGACAAGTTCGAGATTTACAGCCACGCCTTCGACTTCAGGAAAATGCTTGAGCGCGCCACGGGCGTAATGGGAATCCGCATAGAAGAGAAGAGCTTGCGGTTTGCCGTGGATTTGGACGAGGCCATCCCCCCCGTGATCATTGGCGACGAACTGCGCCTTACGCAGGTTATTACCAACCTGCTTTCCAACGCCGTCAAGTTCACCCCGGAACACGGCGAGATAACCCTTAGTGCCAGGCTCGCGCCGGACAACGGGGCGGCCCTGCGAATCGCGGTGGCGGACACGGGCATAGGCATCTCCCTGGAGCAGCAGACAAGGCTTTTCAGTGCCTTCGAGCAACTGGACGGGGGAACCGCCCGCAAGTTCGGCGGCACCGGGCTGGGGCTTGCCATTTCCAAGCGCATCGTCGAGATGATGGGCGGAAGCATATGGGTCGACTCGGAACTGGGCAGGGGTTCCACGTTCGTGTTTACCATGCCTTTTGAAGTCGCCGAGGATGTGGCTCAGGAAACCCTGGCGAAAACGGAAAATGAGGAGACCCCCTGCCTGACGGGCCACACGATTTTGGTTGCCGAGGATATCGACATAAACAGGGAAATCATGGCATCGGCATTGGGGGAAACGGGGGTCGGGATCGTCTTCGTGGAAAACGGGCTGGAAGCGGTGTCCGCGTTCAAGGCCGAACCGGATAGGTTCGGGCTTATTCTTATGGACATTCAGATGCCCCTTATGGACGGATACGAGGCGACCCGAACCATAAGGAAGCTGG
>WQRP01000129.1 GCA_009786675.1 Treponema sp.
TGACATTGTTTAGCTCCTCATTGTACGTACCGTTCGTAAATTTCCGGATCGGTAACCTTAATTTTCAACAAGACCTCTTCCCGCAGGTATGGGTCTTCCTTTTTGATGTCGTAGTAGTCGATCAGCCAGAAATACCGGTTGATCAGCCTGGGCTTTAGCGCCGCCCCACGACCCGGGTTGCCCCGACACTCCGTCTCCATGTTAAAAATCGACTGCTTCAGCCTACCAAACTCGATCGGCTTTAGTTCCCGTATTACAGAAAACACCCCCCATAGTTTGCCGTACACCGGCATCCACTCGCGAAGCTCCTCCTCCCGAAAGCCCTTTTCCTTTACCAGCTTGTCCCGCAGGCGGAGTATCATCTCGGATTCCATCATGCGCAGGTCCACCTTTTCCGGGCTCAGGAAAAACGCCTCGCGGAACAGAGCCTTCGCCTTTTCCGCCTCGCCCAGCAGGGCGTTCACGTCCGCCAGCTCCGCCAGGGTCTCGCCGTCGTCGCGGCGGAAGCGCACCGCCTGCTCGATGTACCTGAACGCCTCGTCGTACACGCCCACGCCCTTGTAACAGCGCCCCACGAGCAGCAGAAGCCCGGGATCGTGCTGGTTAACGCCCTCGCCCAAAAGATCGCGGAAACAGCGCAGAGCGCTGGAAAACACGAAGTGCCTTACCACATACTGGCACAGCTCGTAATGCTCGGAAAGGGTGTCCAGGAACGAGTAGTACTGCCTAAGCCTGGAAAGTATGAACTCCCCCTTTTCGTAGGGATTCTTGATTCCGTCTATCCGCGAAATGTTCACAAGCCACCAGTCCACGGACTTTAGGGCGTACTTGGTCTCCTCGTTGTCGAAGTCAATCCTTAACGCCTCGTCAAGAAACTCCTTCGCGCCTTTGAGCATTTCGGCGCTTTGCGCGTCCGCCTCGGTTTCGGCGTTAAAGGCTTTCAGTCTGTCATAGGCTTTCTGAATAAGCCCCGCTACCTGTTTTTCCGTATCCATTTTTCCCAGATTTTTTGCGAGAGGTTAGAATCCCACTGAAATTATAGCCGTTTTTGGGCGGTTTGACAATAGCGCCGTTTTAAAGCATATTCGATACATGAGAAAAACCATCGTAGCCCCTTCTGTTCTGTCGGCCGATTTTGCCGACTTCAGCGGCGCGCTTGCATCAATCGAGGCTTCGGGGACGGACTGGATCCACCTGGACGTGATGGACGGGCAGTTCGTGCCAAACCTGACCTTCGGCCCTAAACTCGCGGAGGATCTAAGGCGCCGAAGCTCGATTTTCTTTGACGTTCACCTTATGGTTGAAACGCCGGAACGGATGGCCAGGGCCTTCGCGCCCTGGGCGGACGCTATTACCTTCCATGTCGAGGCGACGACGCACTCGGACATGCTTATCAAGGAGATACACGACATGGGGAAGAAGGCCGGCGTAAGCATCGTGCCTTCCACCCCCGCCGCCATGCTGGGCGAGCTGCTCCCGTTCGTGGATCTGATCCTGGTTATGGCGGTAAACCCGGGCTGGGGCGGGCAGGATCTTATCCCAGGCTGCCTGGAAAAGGTGCGTTACCTGGCGGAGCAAAGGCGGGAACGTGGGCTTGACTTTCTTATCTCGGTTGACGGCGGCATTTGCGGGCAGACCGCACCGGCGGTGGTCGAGGCCGGGGCGGACGTGCTGGTCACCGGCTCGGCGTTTTTCGCCGCGCAGGACAAGGCGGCCTTCGTTCGAACGCTTAAGGGGGAATAGGGGCTCCGTATCCCTGTACCTCGTCGTGCACGTATTCCAGCGCCACCCCGGCCAGCGAGAACATCGCCTGGGAATCGCCGGAATCCTGGTAGCGGCGCTGGCAGACCACCCGGACTATGCCGCAGTTGATTATAAGCATGGCGCAGGTGCGGCAGGGGGTCATGCGGCAGTACAGGGTCGCGCCGTCTATCGGGATCCCCCGCTTCGCCGCCTGGCAGATCGCGTTCTGCTCGGCGTGGACGGTGCGGACGCAGTGCGTCGTGACGCTTCCGTCCTCGTGCAGCATTTTCTTGAGCTGGTGCCCAACCTCGTCGCAGTGGGGCAGGCCGGCTGGCGCGCCCACGTAGCCGGTCACCAGAATCCGGTTGTCCTTGGCTATGACGCAGCCGGAGCGCCCCCTGTCGCAGGTCGCGCGCTTGGAGATGGCGTCGCAGACCTCCATAAAATACTCGTCCCAGCTCGGCCTGCGGTATCCCGTCCCTTCCACTTATGAAGCCCCCCGTGTCACCTAGGATCCCAGCGTTCCTGCAGCAACTTTGTATATGACCGAACCTCGATTTTTTCCTCAGGTATATTTAGTTTCGCCAACAGGCAGGCAAATTCCCTGCGGCTTTCCTCGACAACCCGCTCGCTGTCGCCGTCGGCGAGAAGCTCTAGCTCCAGGAACCAGCCCAGGTCCTTCACCATGGAGATCTCCACGCTAACCGGCTGGCGGCCCTCGGCCCCGGAAGGAACCTTCCACTCCCAGCCGGACTTTTTTTTGTAGGCGGCCTTGAACAGCCCCAGGTTGCCCACCAGTTCCTCGAAAAGATCGGCGTCGGAAACCGTAAACTCCCGCTCGTCGTTTACCTCGATGTTTCCCGACATTTTCTTTTTTTTGACCGTGACCAGGACGGACTTGCGCTCGACCTCGCTGTCGTCAACGCTGCTTTCCCTGCGTACCCTAAGCCCCGAATACGGAATCGACACGCCCGGGGCGTCCTCCTGTATGGGAAACCAGTAGGTGTCGGTTTTCTCGAAGGAACGCGCGTAGCGGCCAAGCAGAAAAAGCTGCTTTTTAACCTGTTTGTGGTCACTCAGCCACGCCTTTAGTTCAATTTCAACAGGCATACAATTCTCCCATGCGACGGTCAATTCAATTATAAGCCGAAAGCCATCGAAAGGCTAGCTTGTAACGGCGTTTCCACACATCTTCACCCGTAATCCCTAAGTCTTAGGGCGCATCCTGCCGATAATAGAACAGTATGATCTTGTCCAGACCCCTGGTCCTGCTGACGGTTCTTTTTGGGCTGTTCCCGCACGGCGTTCTGTCGGCGGAAACGACCCACGTCGTGGTAAGGGGCGACACTATTTTTTCGCTTTCCCGCTCGCACGGCGTAAGCCAGGACGAACTCATGCGCCGGAACGGAATGACGGACCCTTCCCAACTGCGGATCGGCATGAGGCTTTCCATACCCTCGTCCGCCCGGCCGCCCGCCATGTCCCACCATACCGTGTCGCCGGGGGAAACCCTGTTCAGCATAGCCCGCAACAGGGGCGTGACGCTCCAGGCGCTGCGCGAAATAAACGGGTTCTCCCAAAGCCACGTTCTAAGGGCGGGCGAGAGAATCATTATCCCCTNCCCCACGCTGCCGGTGGCCTCCGTCCCGGGGCCCGTAATCCCGACAAACACCCCTCCCTTGGCCCCCCGCATTACGACGGGGAGGAGGGCGGATCCGTCGCTGCACTGGCCAATCCAGGCGACGGAGGTGACGTACATGAGCGGGAACACCGGCGGGGTCCTTATACTGGGCAGGGAATCCGAATCGGTCAGGAGCCTAAGCAGGGGGACGGTTGTCTACGCCGGGCCGTGGCGAGGCTACGGGAATGTTGTAATCATTGAGTCCGCCGGTGGTTTTAGGTTCCTCTACGGGGCGAACGAAAGCCTTTCGGTCAGGATAGGCGACGTGGTGGAGCCTGGAACGGAAGTTGGCAAGCTAGGGATACATCCTGCATCGGGCAGGCCGGAGCTTGTCTTCATTGTTTCTAGAAACGGAATACCTGTGGATCCGGCGACGGCTCCAAGGTCATGAGCACGGGGGGTGAAAGGGATATGTCCAGAACGATGTTACCAATGTCAATCGAAATCGACAACGACGAGATGGACCAGGAGCTGACATGGAAACGCAAAAAGTCTTCGGAAAAAGGCTCCAAGCGGGCAAAGTCAATCAAGGAAGCCGATCCTCTCGCGCTGTATTTCAGGCAGATTTCCAAGTTCCCCCTGCTGACCGTCCAGGAGGAGCAGGACATCGGCGAGAAGATAGTAAAGGTGCGGGAAAAGCTGCGGGAGCTTGAGGACGGCGAAAGCAGGACGACGGCCGACTACGCCAAGGAAAAGGTAGCGCTGGACAACAGCCTGCTTTTCCACAAGAACAAGATGATCAACTCCAACCTGCGCCTGGTGGTCTCCATCGCGAAGAACTACCAGCACCGCGGGCTCCCCCTGCTGGACCTTATCGACGAGGGGAACATCGGGCTTATCGAGGCGGTCGAGCGCTTCGACTACACCAAGGGCTGCCGCTTCTCGACCTACGGCACCTGGTGGATCAGGCAGGCGAT
>WQRP01000130.1 GCA_009786675.1 Treponema sp.
GAAAGGCACCAGGCGCGGCTGGAAAAACTGCGCGGCTATTACGACAGCCTCGGCGACCGCCGCAGGATTCTTGGCGCGGTAGCCGGGGCGGTGTTCGGCCCGCCGGAAAGGGACGCGGCAATCGAGGCCGGGTTCTACGTGATGGTGCAAAGCGGCGAGACAATGAACATGCACGTTCCCGAGGGCTTTGCCCCAAGGGAGTGGTAGCCTCCGGGCTTCGTCGCGGGCTTCCCCGGGTTCGGCTCCCCGGGGGGGTGTCGCCAGGGGCGATATTCACTAAGCGGTTGTGTAAAATATCGCCAAAGGCGACTTTTTATGGGGCGGCCCTTCCCTCGGGTTCACTATTTTTTCGTTTTGTGCTATACTGTATGGGATGAACAAGCCCAATTTCGCTGTTGAGCAAAAAGTTGTATATCCCAGTCAGGGTGTCGGCATCATAAAGACGATCGAGCAAAGGAAGTTCAACGACGCCGAATTGTCCTATTACGTTATCTACATAGAGGCCTCGGACATGACGATCATGGCGCCGGTCGACAAGGCGGAGGAGCTAGGCATACGCGCGACCGTCAGCGAGGACGAGGCCATGAACGCCCTTAAGATGATTGGCGAGGAATTCGAGCCGAACCCCTCGGACTGGAAGCTGCGTTACCAGATGAACCTGGATCTGCTGAAAAAGGGGAGCATACACGACATCGCCAAGATCGTCCGTTCCCTGTACAACAGAAGCAAGGTCAAGGAACTGCCAATCCTGGAAAAAAAGCTCTACGATTCCGCGCAGAACCTTTTAGAGGACGAACTTTCCATATCGCTGGACATGCCGAAAAAGGAAGTGGAGGCACTGATCCACGAGCGCCTTGAATCCATCGAGGAATAATACCATGTCCGCGGGGCCCGTCCCATGAAAAAAGCCGCCGTGGCGAAAACCGCCGTCGAGGGGGTCGCCGTGGCGGCCATAATCTGCGCGGCGGGGGCATCCTCCCGAATGGCCGGGCCGGACGGCGGCCTAAAAAAGGAGTACCGTCCCCTGTACGGCGGTGCCGCCCCCAAGGGAAACCAAAAGCTCGCCAGCCTTACGGTGCTTGGCGCGGCGGTTCGCGCCTTCGCGGCCCTTCCGGAGATCCAGACCATAGTCATAGCCGTTCCGGACGATCCGGCCACGGGGGAGGCCGCCGCGCGAAAGGCCATCCCGCCGGCCCTGCTCTCGGGGAAAATCGGCCCGCCGGTGCATTTCGTCGCGGGCGGAAGGACGCGCCGCCTTTCCGTTTTCAACGCCCTTTCCGTGCTTCCCGAGAAATTCCTTGGCAGGCTGGACGCCCGCAGCTACGTGCTGATCCATGACGGGGCGCGGCCCTGGGTCCGCCCTTCGTTTATCCGGGGCATTATCGCCGAGGTAAAAAAGCATCCCGCCGTCGTCCCCGTCCTGCCCCTGACCGAGACCCCCAAGGAAACGACCCTGGCCCTGGACGGCTCCGGCCCCATATACGTGAAGCGCCACCTTAGGCGGGCCTGCGTGGGAATCTCGCAGACCCCCCAGGCCTTCGCCTTTCCGGAGATCCTGGATTTGCACGAGATGGCCGCGGAGCACGAAAGGGTCACGGGCATCGAGTTTACCGACGACGCCGAGATATGGGGAACCTTCCACGGGTCGGTCGCGGTCGTCCCGGGGGATCCGGGGAACCGCAAGGTGACCTTTCCCGGGGATCTGGCGTGACCGGCGGCCTCACGGGAAGGGTGGGCCTGGGGACCGACCTGCACCGCCTGGTAAGGGGCCGCAGGTTCCTGCTCGCCGGGGTCGAGCTTCCGGCCGGGCGCGGCGAGCTTGGCCATTCCGACGGCGACGTCCTGGCCCACGCGGTTTGCGACGCGGTTCTTGGGGCCGCCGCCTTGGGCGACGTCGGCTCGCTCTTTCCCCCCTCGGACCCGGCCTGGAAGGACGCCGATTCCATGGGGCTTTTGCGCCTGGCTTTCGGCATGGCAAAACGCGAGGGGTGGCGGGTAGGCAACCTGGACTGCGTGGTGGCCTGCGAGAGCCCCAAAATCCTTCCCTTTCGCGACGAGATCCGCCGGAGCCTGGCGGACGCGCTGGAGGTTCCCCTGGACAGGGTTTTCGTGAAGGGCAAGACAGGCGAGGGCCTGGGGGCTGTCGGCAGGGGAAAGGCCGTCGAGGCCATAGCGGTCTGCCTTCTGGAAAGGGACCTTTGAGTGAAAAAAACGGCGGGCGGCGTCGAGTGGGACGCGGTAAACCTTGCCCTTTCGCGGTGGCGCAAGGGCCTGCGGGGCGACGCCGCGCCGGGGGAGTCCCCTTTGAAGGAGCCCTCCGTTACGACCATCGCGGAACGGTACGCCAACGATCCCTGGGCGGTGCTCGTCTCCACGATCCTAAGCCTGCGGACCAAGGACGAGGTAACCCTGGACGCCTCGAAACGGCTGCTGGCCAGGGCCCCCGGCCCCGGCGAGCTTGCCGCGCTGCCGGAAGGCGAGATCGCCGGTCTTGCCTATCCCGCCGGCTTCTACCGGAACAAGGCGGCCAGCCTTAAAAAAATCGCCGCCATCCTGCTGGACCGGTACGGGGGCGAGGTTCCGGCGGACATGGACGCGCTGCTGGCCCTGCCCGGGGTTGGGCGCAAGACCGCCAACCTGGTGCTGATCGAGGCATTTGACCTTCCGGGCATCTGCGTGGACATTCACGTTCACCGCATATCGAACCGCTGCGGCTGGCTTTCCAGCAAGACCCCGGACGAGACCGAGGCGATCCTTAGGGACGTCCTGCCGAAAAAATACTGGAAGGGGCTAAACGCCCTGCTCGTGCTCTACGGCCAGAACCTGTGCCGCCCGGTAAGCCCCTACTGTTCCCGCTGCGTAATCGCCGGCCATTGCAAACGGGTAGGGGTCGAACGGGCCAGGTAACCGGTCAGTCAAGCTCCGGCGGCCTGATCGCCATAAAGCCGGCCGCCCCGATGCTGAACCCCACCTGTTCCTCCCATGACGCGAAGACCGTGTCCCCCGCCATGCCGATCCCGGTGTAGACGAAGCCCTCCGGTAGGCCAGGCAGGGAAAAGCGGCGGACCGATCGAAGGCCAGCCTGCAGGTACACCGCGTCGCCCGATGGGCCTGTGGCAATAAGGAACGCGCTCCCCGGCACGCTGCCCCCGGAAAAGAACGCGTGGGCCCGGACGCCCTCCGGCCCAGAGGCGAAGCGCCGGCAGCTCTGGAAGTCCGGGGAAACCACGGTCGCCGATCCGAAACCGCCCTCGGCAAGGGCAAGGGCGAGCATTTCCCTTAGCCCCGGCGGCGCGGCGGACAGGGGCTCCGGGCGGGCGGCGTTGTGGAAGTCGCCAAGGGAGGTCCTCTGGCCTTCGCGCCCCAGGCTGTCCGTGCGGAGCATGGCTATCTCCTGCCTGGCGGCGTTCCTTCGGGTCGCCCGGTAGTACCAGTAGCCGCTCCCCCCCCTGCGAAGCACGTCCAGGTCCCAGCCCTCCTCCGGGGGAAAGGCGTCCAGGGAAGGCATCGGGACCGGCCGGGGCTCGGTCGAGTACTCGTCGAAGCCCCACAGCCTGTGCGCCGGGGGCGGGACGTCCTGGTGCAGGAACCACTCGTTTCGGTACAATAGCGCGACCGGGGATCCGTCCGGATCGGGCCGGACGAACGCGCCCACGGTGTAGAGCCGCCAGGGCTCGCCGCCGGGCACGCGGTACAGGCCGACGCCGCCCGGATGGGCCGGCCAGGGGGACAGGCGGACAAAGCCGTCGCGGTTTACCGCCATCAGAAGCTCGTCGTCCTGCGCCAGGGTGAACCTGACATGGGCCGCGTGGGGCCAGGGGATAAGGGCGGCGGAATAGACGGCGTCCTCGATTCTTTCGATAAGGCGCGGGCCATCGTCGGCGATCTGGAACCAGAGGGGGAACTCCCCGGCCCGCAGGATCGCCAGGGGCGGAACCCTTGGGGGGGCCGGCGCCTCGACGACGCCGGCCTCGTAGACGCGATCCCCTTCCGCAACCCTGTCGCAGGAAAACAGAAGAAGGGACGCCAGCCAGGCAAGACAAAAACAGAAACGTCTCATAGCCTAGTGTATACCTATTTCGCCTTGTTTTGAAGACACGGCGACTGTTTTCCGGGGAGCCCAAACCAAAGAAGCTTGCGACGAAGCCCGGGCCTTACCGGCCGGCGTCACCATTCCTTGGGCACGAAGCCCTCGGGAAGATCCATCCGCATCGTGTCGCCGCTCTGCACTATAACGAAAAAGCCGGCCTCCA
>WQRP01000131.1 GCA_009786675.1 Treponema sp.
TTCCCCTTTTGTGCCATGCCACCCCCGGCAATCAGGCACTGCGATTTTGCCCGCCCCGAAAGGCGGGATTGTGAATAGCCCACGCAATGCCGTTCATTTTCTGGTAATTGGGCTATCCACCTAGAATGTATAACACGCATACGATTATATGTCAACACCATATTGTTTGTTCGTTTTATTCGCTCTTAGCATACAAAGCGTGGATATGATGAGGGTCTTCGCCTACAACATGAAAAAGTACCGCAAAAAAATGGGCATTTCACAAATGAGGCTGGCAGACATGATCGATACAACTACCAGCTACATCGGGGGAATGGAGATATGCGCCAATGTTCCCTCTATGGGAATGGTCGAAAAGATAGCAAAGGCCCTCGAAATCGAACCTTTCAGGCTTTTCGTGGACGACAAGGCCCGGCTCGGCGACGATACGCCGGCGGCGAATGATTATCTTGAAAACCTAACCACGCAGGAAAGGCAGGATCTTACAAAGCGCATCATAGCCCGCATATCGGACGACGTGGAGCGGATACTGCAACCGGAAGCGGGAAAAGCCCAGGGGGATTGAAAAACAGCCCGGCATAAATTAAGATAAGTGCATGACGGACTTTTTGTGTGCCCGTCCGTCCGTTTTGGAAGAGGCCGACAGAATCGCCTTTGACTCCGATTGGTTCGCGGTTTACGGCGATATGCACGCCGCCTATAACAGCACCGCATGGCAACTAGACCCGACCAGGAACACGGATTAACCCCTCGCGAATCCCAGGCGTTAAACGTCACGGCGGCGATCAGGCAGGGACCGTTGCCCAACACCCCGTGCATCCAGAGGATCGTACCGCCATAGTCCCACCAAAAACCGTTTGACAAAAACAGGTGCTTAGGATATATTATATGCAGTGATCGTGTTGCGGAGGTTATAAACCAAGGCAACCGGGGGGGTCCTTAAGGACTCCTTTTTTTATGCACAAAAGGGATGTGAATGCCACCAGCAAAGCCTTTTTTGACCTACGACCAGCAACTACGCAAGCTACGGGACGAAAAGGGCCTTAGCATACCGGACGAAGCCCATGCCTTGGATATTCTTGCCCAAATCGGCTATTTTTCCCTGATTAACGGATACAAAGCCCCTTTCAAAGATCCCGGGACAGGACAATACAGGAGTGGCACGGCATTCGGGGATATCGAAAACCTGTATTTCTTTGATGAAGCCCTCCGGGAGCTGTTTTTCAAATTCCTCCTGAAAGTGGAGCAAAAGCTAAAATCCCACATATCCTATTGTTTCAGCGAAAAAAAATGCACGAGAATATTCCGCTATGGGTTTTGACCCGGAAGCTCACGTTTGGTAATGCCATCTTCCCCAAAACCGATTTGCTCGAAAGCATGGGGTTTCCCATAAACTGGCGCGACGCAGCTTCGTTGCCAGTATAAAACTCTCTCCTAACGTGCTGCCGGCCGCGAAATACCCCCAAAACTTGACCAACGCCGAACTTGGCAATATTATAGAAGGCAGGTAAATCAATATTTCCGGATAAGGAGTTTTTATGACAAGCTATACCGAACTTGGCCTGGTGAACACCAAAGAGCTGTTCAAAAAGGCAGTCAGCGGCGGCTACGCGATTCCGGCGTACAATTTTAACAACATGGAGCAGCTTCAGGCCATTATTCAGGCCTGCGTGGAAACAAAGTCGCCGGTTGTTTTGCAGGTATCCGCCGGGGCGCGAAAGTACGCGAACCAGAACATCCTGAAGAACATGGCCAGGGGCGCGGTGGAATACGCCCGCGAGCTTGGCTACGACATCCCCATCGCCCTGCATCTGGACCACGGCAACAGCTTCGAGCTGTGCAAGGACTGCATCGAGAGCGGCTTCTCGTCGGTGATGATCGACGGATCCCACCTGCCCTACGACGAGAACGTGGAGCTGACCAGGAAGGTCTGCGAATTCGCCCACTCCCAGAAGGACTACGTCACGGTCGAGGGCGAACTGGGCGTGCTGGCCGGGGTCGAGGACGACGTTTCCGCCGAGCACAGCGACTACACCAAGCCGGAGGAGGTGATGGACTTCGTCAGCAAAACCAAGGTCGACTCGTTGGCCATCTCCATTGGCACAAGCCACGGACGGACGAAGTTCAAGCCGGAGCAGTGCACCAGGGACTCAAGCGGTGTCCTTGTCCCGCCCCCGCTGCGCTTCGACATACTGGAGGAAATCGAGAAGAAAATCCCGGGCTTCCCAATCGTGCTGCACGGCGCGTCGTCGGTCCCCATGGAATACGTGCACATGATCGAGAAATTCGGCGGCCACCTTAAGGATTCGGTGGGCATCCCGGAGGAGCAGCTCCGCAGGGCGGCGAAAAGCGCGGTCTGCAAGATTAACATAGACTCGGACGGGCGTCTGGCCATGACCGCGCTGATCCGCAAGGTGCTTGCCGAGGATCCGGAGGAATTCGATCCCCGCAAGATAATCGGTCCAGCCCGCGACGAACTGAAAAAGCTTTACATGCACAAAAACCTGAACGTGCTTGGTTCCGCCGGCCAGGCCTAAAGGTCAGGGGGTTTCGCCCCCGTCCGGTTCCGGGTCGGCGGTGATCGCCGCCGGGGTTTCCCCTTCGGCGGCCATCGCCCGGATCGTGGACAAAACCACCGAAACGAGCGCCGGGGCAACGCTGGCCAAAAGGAAAAAGACGCCCATCAAGGTTCGGTGCGAGAAAAACGCCCACCAGGACGTGGCGGCGCTAAAGGGCAGGATGGCCATACACAAAAGGAAGGGCGCCATGGAGTACCATTCCCGGCGTTTTCTAGCGCAGGCAAACAGGGCGGGTATGCCCACGGCAAGCGCGACCCAAAGCACCGGGACAAGAACCAGCATGACGGGCGACGGCGGGGAAATCCACGCGGTAACGCGAAAGGCGGCCAGGGGAACCAGCCACAGCAGGGTAAAACCGACGTGGTCGGTCTTTGGGGAAACCACCTGCATTTCCACGAACAGCAGGTACAGGACGACCGGGGCAAGGACGGGGATGCTTACAATGTCCACGAATCCGCTTAACCAGCGGTAAAAGCCGAAAGCCCCGGGATCCACCAAGGGGCCGGCGAAAAACTGGAGGATTACGGCCGCGCTGCCAAAAACCAGCGCCCATATGCCCCCGACGCCGCTACCGGCGGCAAGCAGTCGCCTGAGGCAGTAAGCAAGGGGAACCAGCAAAAGGCAAAAAAGACCCATGGGAAATTTATATCACGGCAGGCCGGGCAGTGTACATAGCCGGCATCACTGTTCCCTGACGTGGATTTCCGTAAAACCCATGTCGCCAAGGCGCCGAACGGCGCGGCTCACCTCGAAGGAAGGAATGCCCGCGGCGTACACCCTGTACATGCCGTGGGCGTACTCATGGATCGTACTAAAGTCGGCGTCCCGCAGCTTAAGAAAAGCGACAAACGCGCCATTCATGTGCGGCCAGCTACCCACCTGCAGGCGGTAGAGCCTGCCGCTATACGGGTAGGGCAGGCCGGGCAAAACCCTGGGGAGCTGGGGCGGAGGCGGAAGCCCGGGCGCCGCCTTGGCAGGCTCGGCCTCCGCCGAGTGGCGGTTTACCCATGCCGAATGGGGTATGACATGGTTGTAGATCGTGATGCTTATGCCCTGGCCGGGATCCAAAAGCGGCTCGGCGGCGGCCGGGGAAGGGAAATGCACCAGCACGAGCCCGCCCAGCTCAAGGCCGATGGCCCTGGCGGCGTCGCCGGAAATATCGATGACCCGCTCGGTGGACACGGGTATGCGCCCGGTAACCGTGACCGGTATCTCCTTGCCCGTGGCCATGCTCCTTACCACCGGCGTGGAGCCTATGGGCAGGCTAGGATGGGACGCCTGCAGGCTGCCGCCTGTAGCCTCCCAGGTGGCCCTTCCCTCCTGGACAAAATTAGAAAGTTCCGTTTGCGCTATGACAAGACCACCAACGGCAAAAAGCCACACCAACGGCATTACAATCCTTTTCACTCTATCCTTCCTTTCCCTCCCCTCGAAACCTTCCCTATAAAACCAGGGCCTCCCTAATATAAAATTGTAGTGCCGGGGACGGGTATTTTCAAGGATTTGGGTCTTTTTCCGGCGCGCCCCGGGCGACGTATTGACAAAAATCGACGCTTGGGGCAAATTATATACACGTTTTGCGGACACATGGTGGGTGTAGATCAGGGGTAGATCACCAGATTGTGGATCTGGCTGTCGCGGGTTCAAATCCCGTC
>WQRP01000132.1 GCA_009786675.1 Treponema sp.
AACCTCGGTCTTGCCGGAGCCGGTTATGCCGTACAGGTAGAACATGGGGGGGGGGGACGGCGGCGCGCCGGTCGGGGCCGCGGCAATCGCGTCCAGCGCGGCCTGCTGCTCCGGCGAAAGGGACAGGGGCGCGTCGGCAAAGTCGCCGGCGTCGCCGCCAAGGGAAGGGAAGGGAGCGGCGCGCCGTCCCGACGGGATCATCGCGGAGACCGCCTGGCCTATCCCGCAAAGATAGTACGCGGAAACCCACCTGGCAAGCTCGACGTCCCGCTCGTCGAAAACCGGCTGGGCGTCCACGACGCGGCGGATTGGCTTTACCGCCGACTCGCCCAGGCCGTCCGGCAGCGCGTCCCGCTCCGCGACGATGAACCCCAGGGTGTCCTTTCCCCCCCTGCCGAAGGGCGCCATCGCCCGCCTTCCGACGGCGGCCTCGCCTTTCTCGTCGGCCCGGTACGTAAATGCCCGGTTCGCGGGAATGTCGAAAACCAGGTCGAGCCAGCGCGCGGCCATTTCAGCCGGTTCCGGGGCCGGCGGGATCCAGCCCCGCCTCGACCAAGGCCGAGCGCAGCAGCTTTAGGTCCTCCCAGGCGGGGCGCTTCCATTCCTCGTTCCTAAGAAGGGCGCTGGGATGGTAGGTGGCGACCAAGGGAACCGTCGTCCCGGCTATGTCAAGGCTGATGACCTTCCCGCGAATTTTCCCTATGGAATTGGTGGTGTCAAGCAGGGTCTGGGCGGCGACCCTGCCCGCGCAAAGTATGAACGCCGGCTTCAGGAGCCGCACCTGCCTTTCCAGGAACGACGAGCACGCGATGGTCTCGTCGGGAAAGGGATCGCGGTTCCCCGGCGGGCGGCACTTGATCACGTTGGCGATGTAGCAGTTTTTTTCCCGCGACAGGTCGATCGAGGCAAGCATCCTGTCAAGGAGCTGTCCGGCCTTGCCTACAAAGGGTCTTCCGGTGGCGTCCTCGTCGGCCCCCGGCCCCTCGCCGATTACCATTACCATGGGGCGCCGCACCCCCTCGCCGGGGACGGCGTTCTTTCTGGTCTCCTTCAGGCGGCAGCCCGTGCAGGACCGCACGTCGGCCTCAAGCCTCTCGAAACTGTCGGCTTCGGCGCCGCCGGCGGTTTCCCCGCAGGGCTCGGGATCGTCCTGGAAGGCGTACTCGTCCCGGTCGTCTAGGTAGCCGCCCCGGGCAACGCCGTAGGCCGTGTCCAGGAAACGCGCAAGGCTCGTTTTTTCGTCCGCGGTCATATAGTATTCAACCTCATGTGGGGGAGTGGATCAAGGGGCGGTCGCCCGGGGCGGCTAGGTGGTTTTCTTTTCCAGCTTGTTGATCTCGCGTATGAACTGGTCCGGGGTCTCGAACTGCCGGTATACCGAGGCGAAGCGGATGTACGCCACCTTGTCCAGGGCGCCCAGCTTTTCCAGGATTATGTCGCCTATGGCTCCGGAGTGTATCTCGCGGTTGTCCCTGCTCAGGATGGCCGTCTCGTCCTCGACCTCGTTGATCAGGCTCTCGATCTGCATCCTGGACACCGGGCGTTTCTGCAGGGCCCGTTCTATGCCGCGCTCCGCCTTGTACCGGTCGAAGGGCTCCCGCCTTCCGTCCCTTTTGATTACCATGGACTGCCTGTCCTCGGTCCGTTCGTAGCTGGTAAAACGGAACCCGCAGCCCTCGCATTCCCTGCGGCGGCGAATCGCCTGCCCGTTGGCGAGCGTTCGGGATTCCACGACCTTGTCGTCGTTGCTGCCGCAGTGCGGGCATCGCATGTTTGCCCCCTCCTAGAAAAGCAGCGGGATCATCCCAAGGCCCGCGCTTTCGTCGAAACCGAAAAGCAGGTTCATGTTCTGCACCGCCTGCCCGGCCGCGCCCTTTACCATGTTGTCGATGGCGCTGACGACAATCAGCGTGCGGCCGGATCGGTCCAGGTGTACCGAAACGTCGCAGTAGTTGGAGTTACGCACCCTGTTGGTTGCCGAAACCGCGCCCGGGGGAAGCACCCGCACGAAAGGCTCGTCGCGGTAGAAGTCCGCGTAGACGGCGTGGATTGCGGCGGCCCCTTCCCCGGTTTCCCAGGATGCCGAAAGCGGGATGTAGATCGTGCTGAGTATTCCCCGGTTCATCGGGGCAAGGTGCGGGGTGAAGATTACGTGGGGGGGCGACCCGGGCGCCGCCATGGCGGCGAGGCTTCGGGCGATCTCCGGCGTGTGCCTGTGCGTCCCGCCGACCTTGTACGGCGAAACGGAATCCGCGCATTCCGGGTGGTGGAACGAGCGCGCCGGCTCGCGCCCGCCTCCGGAGGTTCCGGAGGCCGCGTCCACGATAATCGGGGCTCCGCCGTCTTTCGCGACGAGTCCCTTGGCAAGCGCCGGGAAGATCCCGATGGCCGCGCCGGTCGGGTAGCATCCGGGGTTCCCGACGATCGCCTTGCCCGAGCCGGCGAGCCGGCGGATACGATCCCTGTTCATCTCCGGCAGGCCGTAAACGGAATGTTCGTGCAGTTCCGGGTACAGGTACGGCTTGCCGTACCAGGCGCTGAAAGTGGCCTCGTCGTCGCCGAACCGGAAGTCCGCGGAAAGGTCTATAAAGGGGACGCCCCGCCCGACGCAGTCCCTGGCGTGCGGCTCGCCGACGCCGTGGGGCAGGGCGGAAAAAACCACGTCGGCGGCGGCCACCACGTCGTCGGCCTTTCCCAGGGGAAGGGAGATCCGCCCAAGGAACCCGGGGTACACCCCGTCGATGTTCTCCCCCTCGAAACTTACCGAGGAAAGCACCAGGTCGTCCACGTTCGGATGGGAGGCCAGAAGCCTGACAAGTTCCGCCCCGGCGTAGCCGGTGGCCCCGATGACCCCCGCCCTCATTGGGGGCCGTTCACCGGGATCGCGGCCAGAAGGCCGTACACCTCGTCGGCGGTCTTTGACTGCAGCAGGGAATCGCGGAGATCCCTGTCCTTCAGCTTGGAGCTGAAAAAGGACAGGGTCTGAAGGTAGCTTGCGTGCTGGTTGTACGCCGCGGCGATCATAAGGATAAAGCGCACCGGCTCGTCGTCCAGGGGGTTGAAGTCCGCGACGTCAACCCGGCTTATCCCGATCGAGACGACCAGGTCCGTGACCGACTGCAGCCGTATATGGGGAATCGCTATGCCCTTGCCGATGGCGGTGCTCATAAGCTCTTCCCTTTTGACGATTTCGGAGGCAAGTTCCTGGCTGTTCTTGATCTGCGGGGCGGTCGCCAGGTTTTTCGCGAGCTCCAAAAGCACGTCCCGTTTGGAGGGAAAGTCCAGGAAAAGGATGCGTTCCGGCGAGAGTATCGCCTGTATCTGCACGGGGTTAAACTGGTAGCCGAACCTGCCGGCGGAGAGCCTTTCGTTTACCCACCGCATTATCTCGGATTTCTTGAAACGCCAGACCGTCCCTATTTTTCCCGCCGGGATTTCACCCTTCTGCGCCCACTCGTACACGGTCCGCTCCGAAACCCGTAAATACTGCGCGACTTCCTCTATGGTGAGAATCGTGTCCTCAAGCATGTCAGTAGTATAGCACCGAACCGTAGTATATGTCAACGATTTCTTTTTTGGGGAGCCTGGGGCAATGGTATCGAGGATGCCTGTCGGGCTCACGAGCGGCAGCTCATGTCCAAAAAACGGCGAAATTTGGACACGTATTGACAACGTGGGTAAATTTCGGCAAAATTTGGACATGAGCCTGTCGGGGAAGACAATACCACCCCTGTCCATCGACGTCGAGAAAATCGAGACAAGGGCCGTCCTGCGCAAGGAGGCGCGGGCGCGACAGGCGCTGGCCGAGCTGAAGGGTTTTGTCACGGTCATCCCAAACCAGAACATCCTGACGAACGCCATAGTCCTTAGGGAGGCCAAGGAAAGCTCGGCCATCGAAAACATCGTCACCACCCACGACGAACTATACGAAAGCATGACGATGCAGTCGGCAAACATGGACGCCTCCGCGAAGGAAGTCCTGAATTACAGGGAAGCCTTGTATATGGGCTGCGGGGTGCTGGCGAAAAGGCAGCTTATCAGTGTCGGCGACATTGTAAAGATTCAGGAGGCGATAGTCAAGAACAACGCCGGGCTTCGGAAGCTGCCCGGGACGTCCCTTGTAAACGACGCGACCGGCGAGGTAATCTACACGCCCCCGCAGGATTACGAGGAAATCCGCCTGCTTCTGGACGATCTGTGCCGCTACCTGAACGACGA
>WQRP01000133.1 GCA_009786675.1 Treponema sp.
CCGCACCGAATCAGCACGAAGAGTATTGCCAACGACAACAGCGTCAATGGAAGCGCAATTCGTCCCAGCAGTGCCACGCCCGCCCGGACAAACGATCCGGCCCCGGCCAGTGCGCCGTCGGGATCCGGCCCCATTCTTACCCTTAGCTGTTCCCGGTTCTCCAGAATCTCCCTCATCAACCGCTCGAACAAATCCGGGTCCACGCCCATGGAAAAAGAGAACTCCTCGTCCTCGGCAAGACGTTCCGTGGTGGGGTCGAATTCCACCCAGCCGTGGCGGGAAAAAGAACCTCGACCCAGGCATGGGCCATGTCCGCGCGGATTGCGTAGTAGTTAAAAACCGAGGACCCCGGATCTACGAAAAACCCTGCGGCAACCCGCGCCGGGATTCCCAGCGACCGCAGCATAAGGGTCATGGCAAAGGCGAAGTATGTGCAGTAGCCTCTTTTGGCGTAAAACAAAAACCAGGCAAGCTGATCGCCGTCCGGTGCAATCCCCGGTCTAAGGCTGTACCGATAGTCGCCGAATTTCAGATGGGTGTATATGGCAAGGATTTTCTCATGAAAAAGATCATAGCCGGCGGTTATCTCCCGCGCGAAGGCATTCAGGCGTTCGTTGTTGCCGTAATAGGTATACATTGCGAATTCCCTTTCGCTAAGTCCAAAGTCGGCAAGGCTTGGCCAGCCCCCCCCCCGGTCGCCAAGTATAAAATCCGCAAGATTAAAATTGATAACCTCACTTTCAACGGCATAGGCGGCCCTGAACGACGAAGCGTCCCAGGTCTCGAAAGGGATAACCTCGACCGGTTGTTTCATGCCGATAAGTGCGGTCGCCTCAAAGTTTACCAGAAACAGTTCCTGACTGACCCGGCGCGATGCCCTTAAATCCGGCGCGGGAAACTCCGTCGGGCGATTGGGTACGCGCTGGGGATGGGTCCGCTCGTCCAGTTCCTCTATGCGGAAAAACCCCTGCCGCCTGTCGTAGCCGGACATCACCGCGCGTCTTAGCAGAGCGTTCTGGATTGGCGGATCCATCCTGACGATAAGCACCAGATCGTCGGACATGCTGATTTCCGGGTTCAGGCTTAGCACCTGCGAAAAGTCGAAACTGAAAAGCCCCCTCGGTTCCAGCAACCCTCCGCCCCTCTGAACGGCCCTTTCCTGCGCCGGCCCCAGAAAGACAAGCCCGCCCAAAACGACCAGAAGCAACAGGAGAACCGTCGCGGTTATTTTTTCCCCTTTTTGCAGTTTGGTCCCCTTCGGCATGGAAAAAAGCAGGGCCATGGCCTGTAAAAAAATGATGCCGGCGACGACGGAGATTACCACGATGGGCCAGCGGTACATTTCTATGTTCGCAATGGGGGCAAAAGTAAAAATCGCTATGAGAAGTATGGCATCGGCAATAACCACGCCGCGAAGGAACAGGCGTGAGCGGAGCGAAAACCATGTCGTGGCGGCGGCCCAGTAAAACGGCAGCAGGGAGACGAAGTTGTTGCGATCAAAGTTAAGCAGAAGAGCGTCAAGGGTAATGGCCAGGGAGTCGGTTCTGCCGGGAATCAGGAAACGCGGCATGGCGATAAAGAGCCTTATGGCCCAGGGAACCAAGGCAATGGAAACAAGCGCGGCAATCGGCCCCATTTTCCCGACCTTGTTGGGATGGGCAAGGAAAATCGCCGCCGCAAAAGCCCCCAGAAGCGTCGTGACGTAAACGGAGGTGTCCGCAAGGTTTCCGGCAAGAAGCCTAAACTGGTACAGGATGGCGAAAAGCGCCACGGAACGGAAAACCAAGGGCAAAGCCTGGTTCACCCTGCCAGCGATACCAACCCCGCCAGCCACGGTTTGGCTTGCCAGCCTGGCGGTCGGGCCGCCAGCTAGTGCGTTGTTCATGATTACATTATAGCCCAACGAGCGCTACTTTTATACAGGGCGACCCATCATGGAATGGGTTCGTTTATTCGGGGCAGCCTTGTTTTACGTTCGACGTAAACGGGGCGCCTTATTTCCGACTTCCACGAATCGACTCTGTTTTTGGCATTTTTGATCGAATAATACATCCTGCAAGCGTAAAGTTTTTGTACCGTGCCATCGTAGGAAAGTTCCCCGTTCAAAAACGCCTGTTTTATGGCCTCAAGGCGACTATCCCATGTATCTCCTGNTTCCATTGNNTCCACTTTATTCTCCATCTGCCTTTTTCCTATCAGTCAATAGTATCAACATAACCGCACGGCATGTCAAGAAAAAAGGAACTCGCCAAGGGGGAATTTGAAGTAGATTGCCTTGTAGAAGTCCAGGGNTCCTATTCCAGGGTGGATTAATCACCCTACCAACCTTGCCTTTACGCCTGGGCGCTGGTTAAACAGCGTGACGCACAGTTCAGCGGCGACGAGACGCTCGCTTTCCTTTGGGGACAGAGTTTCTCTAAAGGCTTCCCCAGGGGGATCCGTTTTTATGGAGGCCGAGGACGCGACGCGGATCGAAGTGGATGCGTCCCCGTTTCCCTGGCACACAAAAAGCAAGTCGACGGGGCGGGCCTTCGCTGACGTTCCCTGCCGGTGGGCGGCCTTCCTTAGGAACCTGTCCAGGGCGGTGTTGGTGCAGGACCGGGGAAGCGCCATAACCAGAATGCCACGCTCGACTGGCAGATCCAGGGAATCCCCGGCTTCCGGCGGGGCCGGGGTTCCGCAGGGCTTTGCGGCGGGCCAGGCAAGAGCGGTGGCCAGTTCCTGCGCCAGGGATCCCGAAACGCTCCCGCCCCCCAGGATCGCGCCGTCCAGGCAGCCGACAAGCACGTTCATCCCCGATTCCGCGCAGGCAATCGCCGCGCCAAGGGCGTTCTCGCAGAGCATGTCGATTCCCCGCCGCGCCTGGGATCCGTCGTACAGCGCGGGATCGTACTCGGTGTCGACAAGGATGGTCAGGTTCGCGTGCGGGGGCGGCTCGCGCTCGCCCTCCCGGACGATAAGGTTGCCCCCGTGCCCGTAAAGCTTCCAGTTGATCCTCCGGGGATCGTCCCCGGGCACGTATGGCCGGTGGTCAATCAGGATATCGGAACGCTGGAGGGAAAACTCCGGCCTAAGGTTGGAATCCCCGGCCCGGGCGTTCACGGAGGGCGGTTCCCCGGAGGGCCGGGGTTTTGCCAAAAGCCTGGCGCCCGTCCCCGGATCCCCGGGCAGCCGGAAGGCGAAGCGGAAAAAGCCCAGGATGTCGAAGACGGCGAACTCGTCATATGCGGAAAAATAGGCCCCCCGCTTTTCCACCAGGAACGGGTGAGGCCCGGGTTTCGCGGGGCTAAAGTCGTGCAGAATTCGCCTGCCGTCCCTTGTGGCAAGAATCAGGCGGCAACGAACCAGTATCCCGGGCAACTGGAAGATTCGCGTCAGCGGGGCCGAGGTTTCCCCCTCCGAGTAAAACGCCTCGGCCGGATCCGGTTTCGACCTTCCCCGGGCTTACCTGTATGCCCGCGCGGAGGGCCCGGCGGCCGTGAACCAGGGCGAGCAGCAGCGTCATCAAAAGGCAGTAGACCCATATCGTCAGGAAAACCGCCCCCGCCAGTACCAGGCCGATTTCCCCCCCGGCGAATCCCGCCACGAACGCGGTCACGATGACGGCCAGGACAAGAACCCCCATCGCCCGGGGGGCGAACGCCATGCGCCGGGGCGCCGGTTTATGAGCCATCGTTTCCGACATTTTCCCCGTCAACCCCGTCTCGCAGATCCTGCAGTTCCCGCCGTATCCGGTCGCCGTCCTCCGGATCCAAGCTTAGGGCCTTCTCCAGGTCCCGTATGGCCAGTTCGGTTTTCCCCAGCCGCCCATACGCCCACCCACGACTGGCGTAGGCGACCGGATCGTCCGGGGCGAACACGATAGCCTCGGTAAAGGCCTTGACCGCGTCGTCGTACTGCTCCTGCGTCATGCAGGCCTTTCCGCGTTTTAGGCAGACGAGGGAAACGCCGGAGGAAAGCCCGACCGCCCCGGTAAAGTCCAGCAGCGCCGTTTCGTAGCTCCCCAGCTTCATGTGGGCTTCACCGCGCATGTCGCGCGCCTCGATGGCGTCCGGGTTAAGCCTAATCGCCTCGTCGAAGTCCCTAATCGCCTCGTCGTATTTACCCAGCCCCATGTAGGCTTTCCCCCGGTTGACGAAGGTAGTGAAAACGTCCGGGGCAATCCTGGCCGCCTCGTTAAAGTCGCTAAT
>WQRP01000134.1 GCA_009786675.1 Treponema sp.
GCAAACGCCGACCATTTGATCGTTGGCGATAGGTACAGAATATTTGGAGATGATGGAAGAAAGGAAAGTGTCGTCCAGTAAAATCACAATCCTTATACCCACGTACAATGCGAAACGCTACGTTGTAAAGTGCCTGGACAGCATACGGACACAGACGGTTCCGCCAGCTTTCTAGGTGTAGACTGTTGGAAAAAATCCCGCCGACCAGGGTAAAAAAGACACCGTACCCTTCAACCATCCTGTACAACCAAGCCNATTGCCGGTAAGATTCCCCTAGGAAGCGCAAGATGAAAACATTGTGGCGAATAGCCAAAGAGGCACTAAGGTACAAAGGCTGGCTGACACTGGCGATACTGGGAACCCTATCCCTGACGGCGGTAAACCTGATCGCCCCAAGGATAATGGCCCTAATGACAGGCATCGTCGCCGAGGGCATGACCCGGGAAGGCTTCGAAACCGTCCTGTGGATGGCCGGCGGGCTACTGGGCCTTTTCATGGCGCGAATCCTCTTCCGGTTCCTAAGCAGCTACTGCTCGCACAGGGCGGCGTGGAGGCTCGTGCTGGAACTGCGGATGAAGGCCTACAAGGCCATACAGTCCTTCTCGATGGACTACTTCCACAACAAGCAGACCGGCGAGCTACTCAGCCGGGTAATGAACGACGTGGCCACCTTCGAGCTAATCTACGCGCACATCGTGCCGGACATAATAACCAACTTCGTAACACTGGTCGGCGTTACGATAATCCTCTTCAACATAAACGCCAACCTCGCGCTCATAACCTGTATCCCAATCCCCTTCATACTGCTGTCCGGGTGGTTCTTCAGCAAGAAAGTACGACCCAACTTCCGCAGGATGCAGAAGGCGCAGGGCGAGCTATCCGCCCAGCTACAGGACAACTTTTCCGGCATACAGGAAATCCAGGCCTTTGGCCGACAGGCCTCCGCGACCGAAAAGGTGTGGCGCAAGGGCGAGGACTTTACCCGCCACATGCTGCGCGCCCTAAAAATGAACGCCGTGTTCCATCCAGGCGTGGAATTCCTTACCTCGATAGGCAGCGTCATAGTCGTCGGGTTCGGCGGGTTCCTGGCCTGGCAGAACCAGCTTTCCGTTTCCGACATCGTCGGCTTCATGCTATACCTCGCGCTGTTTTACGCACCCATCACCGGGATCGCCAACCTCATGGAATCCGTGCAGCACTCCCTGGCCGGGGCGGAACGGGTCATCGAGATCCTGGACGCGCCCCGCAGCATCACCGACCGCCCCGGCGCAAAACCCATGGCGAAAGCCGAAGGACGCATCTCGTTCGAGGAAGTCAGCTTTTCCTACATCGAAGGCGTTCCCGTGCTGGACAAAGTGTCCTTCGACATAAAGCCCGGGCAGATGGCGGCGTTCGTCGGGGCCACCGGCGTCGGCAAAACCACCCTAAGCCAGCTCGTCTCGCGCTTTTACGATCCCACCGGCGGAAAAGTCTGCCTGGACGGGCATGACCTCCGCGACATAACCCTGGAGGCCCTTAGACAAAACGTGTCCATGGTTTTGCAGGACACGTTCCTGTTTAACGGCACCATCGAGGAAAACATCGCCTTCGCCAAACCCGACGCAACCTTCGCCGAAATCGAAACGTCGGCACGAACGGCCAGGATACACGAGGACATCACGCAGATGCCCGACGGATACCAGACGCAGGTCGGGGAACGAGGCGTAAAACTTTCCGGGGGACAGAAACAGCGCATCGCCATAGCCAGGGCCGTGCTTTGCCGGGCCCCCGTGCTAATCCTGGACGAGGCCACCGCGTCCGTAGACGTAAAGACCGAGGCGAAAATCCAGCAGGCAATCCAGGAAATAGCCGGAACCCGCACAATCATAACAATCGCGCACCGCCTTTCCACCGTCAGGGGGGCCGACGTCATCTTCGTCTTCGAGAAAGGGCGAATCGTGCAGTCGGGAACACATGCGGAGTTAATGGAACAGGACGGCCTCTACAGGCGATTGTGCCAGGTGCAGGAGATAACGGACGAGCAAACACCCGCCTAGGATCGGACAACCCTTGCTATGTCCGAGATACGCCAGTTCCCCTGCCTGCGGACAAGCGTGACAATATCGACATGGTGGAACGCCACCGGCAAAGGCGGGTCGTCACCCTCCGCCACAAACCTGGACTCCGGCCCGCCGGGCGGGCCACCAAGCATCTGCGCCGGCACCCAGAACTGGTAGGTAACACGAAAGAGCAACTCCTCGCCGTCGTACCTTCTGGCCCTCCCGCGCTGCTGCGCCAAATCCCTGCGAACCTCAAGCTGTTCGATTTCCAAGTTGGTAACGCCGAACACGGCAAGCCCCGTTACCCCCCCCCCCATCTCCTTCCACTGCCTGGCCGAGATAATAAGAGGCGTGGGGCTGAACTCGTGCGCCATCCTAACCCTGTTAATCGCGAACAGATGGATAACCATGTTAATGTCCGTCCTGCCAACCCTGCGAAGGACGATACTTTCCATCATCTGGTGATCCAGCTCGCCAAACGCATTGTAGTAACTCTCGACAACCTGGACAGGATACATACCCTCGGTAGTCGGCCTTGCGGCGCGACTGTTGGCGATAGTGGAAACGAAAAAGACCGCGACGGCAACCGCCACGATACCAGCAAGAAGAATACCCGCGTTCCGTATGACAAACCGCCTGGTCTTAACCGTCGCGGTCTTCACCTTAAGGAACTGCGCCCTTTCCTTTTCCAGCGACAACATGTCCGCTTCCGAAACCGGCATAACCAGCGATCCCGCGGAGACCGCCCCAATAGCCTCCAGCAGATCCCGTGGCATGGGCTTTTCGATAAGGTTTCCCGTGACGGCGTTCCGCTTTACCTGCGGCTCAAGCACCTGTTGTATAAGCCCGGCAAGCCGCCCGTCCATGCCGGGAACCGCAAGGCGGATCGGCAGGAAATTCCCGTCCCGCATGTCCTGTGGAAGCAGTATGTCGTCCGTCGCGGGGAAGGGAGGCACCCCGGCGAAAACCCTGTACAGCATAGCCGCCGCCGTAAAGGCCGCCCTCCTGTCCGCCCTTGCAAGTTCGCCCTTTAGATGGGCTGCGGAGGGGTCAAGGCCACGCGCCGTGACGGAGCTATCCTGCCAGTCCCGGACAAGTTCCGCCCCGCCAAAATCAGGATGGACGTACCATTCGTAGCCACTGTAAAGGGATCCCCCGTCCGCCCTTAGGCAACACAAGGCCAGACTGGGCGGGGCGAAGAAAACGCGGGGCGACCCGCCGGCGAAGGCGACAGTCGCGGCGCAGGGCCAAAGCGGGACGGAAAGCACGGACTTTTCGTCCATCGCAAGAAAGGCCCGAAGCCAGAGGGAAACGGCGGAAAGCGCCTCGTCCCGCCTGGCGTCGTCGTTCACGATTAGATCCAGGCGCTCCCCCTCGAAAGCGGGGCCCCAGACAACCATCGTGGGAGCGATCCCCGGTTCCGGCCCGGGGTACTCAACCACGCCGGACGCCTTCCATGGTTCAACGGAACCGGGCAAGCCTTCCCCCGGGCTGACAACCAGCCCGTGCTCGGTGATAAGCTGGGCGAGCTTGGCGCGGGCAAAGGCACGGGCGTCCAAACCCGTGTCAAAGCCCATGACACGCTCGCCGTCCAGCTCGAAAAGGAAAGCCTGCCGTCCCATGGCCCCGCGTCAGTTCGTCGGCGAGAACAGGAAGCGGAAGTACTCCATGTCCGTCGAAAGCATCGCGTTAAAGCGGGGCATGGTTACCCGGTACGATTCTATCGCCCGCCAGAAGTCGAAGAAGCCCTGGTTACGCATGTGCGCCTCGGCGAAAATACGGGTGGCCTCGGCATCCGCCGTTCCCCTGATCACCTCCGCCTGTTCGAAGGCCGCCGAAAGAATCTCGCGGCTCTCGTGCTCCGTGCGGCCCAACAGGCTAAGCATCTGGCCCTCGCCGGTGGAGCGGAAGAACTGGGCGATCTGCCCGCGCTCGCGGATCATACGGGCGTAGACGCTCTGGGTAAGCTCGTCCGTGTAGCGCACCTGCCTGGTTATAACGTCGATAACCTCGATACCAAGCTCGTTTATGGCGATCGGGCGCACCCGCTCCAGAATGTCGTC
>WQRP01000135.1 GCA_009786675.1 Treponema sp.
CAACAGAATGACAACCATTGTGAACAGTTGTATCTTGCCGCCCGGGACGTTGCGGAACAGCCCGGAGCGGCGGGGGGGATCTTCCCTATAGTACAGATCCTGGACGGACTTTGGCGCTTTTTCCAGCCGGCGATCCCTGTCGTAATGGTAGGTTATCTCGCTTGAGTACGCGCCCCCTGTCTTGCTCAGCCTGTAATTGGCGTTGGGTCTTTTTTTATCGCCCGAATTTTCGTTCATCGTGTCGTCGCTCATTGTCCCCTCCGTACCCATGCGCCGCCGGCGATTGCGGCGGCGGCGCGGGCAAGTTCGCCGGGATCGACGAAGCTGTTCGCAATTCCCTCAGTCTTTGCGGCGCGCACCAAAAGCGTCGCGGCGGCGCAGGCGCAGGTATAGCCGTCAAATCCCCGGGCGGCGATTGCGGCGCAGAAACCCGCCAGCACGTCCCCGGAACCGCCGGCGGCCAGCACCGGGTTCATCCCGTCGATTACCCCGAGTCGCCCGTCGGGGGAGGCCACGTACATCACATGGCTTTTCAGCAATACCGTGGCCTTTTTTTTCTCGGCAAAATTTCGGAGTATTTGCATAATATCGGCGGCGGAAATTTCCTCTTTGGAAAGCCCCAGGCAGGAGGCGAACTCGCCCATATGCGGGGTCAGAATCGCGTTCCCGTGAAAGACGGTGTCCTTGGCCAGGGCGATCGCGTCCGCGTCCAGGACAAGCGGGAGGCCTTTTTCCTCAAGCGGCAGGAATCTTTCCAGTATTCGCGCGCGATCCTCGCCTTTTCCCCAGCCTGGCCCCAGAAGAACGGCGTCGGGGGAATGCGCGCCGGCGGCCGCGGCCGGGGATTCGGGCACGACCATTATCCCCGAACAGGCCGGGGCGATCGCCGCGTACACCGAGGAATCGACGACAAGGCGTACCATGCCGGCCCCCGTCGCCTGCGATCCCTGGGCTGCAAGCCGCGCCGCGCCGGTCATTCCCATGGAGCCGGCCCTGATTTCCACCAGGCCACGCCCGTATTTGTGGGCCGTGTTCGGAACGGGGGTTACGCGGGCGGACGCACTTTCCCATGTCAAAAGCTCGGCATCCCTGTATTTGTCGATAAGTTCTGGGGGAAAGATCCCGCGTACAGGAAGCACCGTTCCCGCATGGGGCCTGACTCCCGGCGCGTAAGTGCAGAGCTTTTGCGGCTCTATGGCAAGGGTAATGTCCGCATGGACTATGGCCATCTTGGGCTGCCAGCCGTCAAAAGCGCCGGATGGAATGTCAATGGAAACAACCGTGTTCCCGTCCCGCCGTTCCGGATCGTAGTGGAGGGCGTTTGTCGCCTCGGCCATTTCCTGCGCGGTACCGCGAAGCGGGCCGTCCAGTCCCGTGCCGGCAATCCCGTCTATAACAATCCGGTGCCTGCCTGCCTTTGGCCTATCGAGAAATGCCCTCTTTCCTGTGTCCCATGTTTTAACGGAAACGCCGAGCTTTTGCAGGGCAAGCGTCGCCTGGGACACGGGCGTTTTTTCGCCGCCGGGCATCCTGCCTATAAGAACCTCGCAGGAATCCGGTTCCGCGTGGCCACCCAGGACAAGCGCCCGCAACATTACCAGCGCGTCGGCGGCGTTGTTGCCGCTCCCGGCAAGCACCGTGAAACACGGTTTTCCCTTATCGCCCGCGATACCGAGAACGAGAACATCGGCGCAGGCCCTGCCGGCGGCCTCCACAAGGGCGAGGGGATCGAGCCCCCACTGTTCCGACGCCTCCGCGTCCAGGGATCTTGCCCCAAGGGTGCCGGCCAACGCCTGGTTTTGGGCCACGTCTAGTTGTCCCTCATAAATCTTTCCATGCGCCACCAGGCAACCGTCGTCGTCCATTCGTCCGCGAGCAGCGCGGAAAGTATCCCCTCTGGGGAAAGGTGGAAGCTGTTGAACACGAGCCTCTCCGGCTCGACCTCGATGAACGCCCTGCGCTGGCCGTGCCCCGTCGAGTCCATGCGGAGGATCGAGTAGCCGTTTTCGACGGGGAAATAGAACAGCATCGCCCCGCCCTGGACGACTCCCATCATGGAATACAGCAGGTTTATGTGTACCGTGTTGCCCCTTTCAGTATGGACCATCTCGAAAAAAGGCACTTCCGCGAATCCCTCGTACACGCCTTCCTCGACGTTCAGTATCCAGACAAGCGAGTTCAGGGTTTCGGTGCCAAAGCGGTTGCCTGTAAGAGGGTCGAAGACCTCGCGGTAGTAGTCCACCTTTATGAAAAGCTTTCTGGCGTCGGGAGCCACGAACACCGCGTCAATCGAGGCGAAAAAGTTCTGCAGCCCGGGCGGCGCGGGAACGGCGTCGTTTCTGACGTGGACAAGAAAGAGCTGTTCGCCCTGATCGTTGTACCAGAACACGTCCCAGCCGGCCGCTACGCGGCAGACCACGACGATTTCGTCGTTCACCGAGGTGTGGACGCCCATTATACGGGGGAAGGGCCCTCCCCCGCGTCCGCCCTGGCCAATGAAGTCTATAAATCGCCCGTCCTGGTCGAAATGCAGGACCACGCTGTTCAGCAACGCCCGATTTTCCGCGTCGAAGCCGTGCCGCTCGTCGGGCAGGATTTCCTCGACGAAGATATGCCTGCGGGAATCCACGGCGATTTGGCCGGGGGACCGGAACGGGTAGGTAAATGCCCAGCGGGTCATCTGCCCGTCGTCCGCCGTCCTGATTCTAAGGTCGGAGGGCTCCGGGTTTGTGTCGTCGTTGAAGATCAGGAACAGAAGATCGCCGAAGGAATTGTACCGGACGACCTTGCGGCCGGTTCCGTCCGAGATGTAAAAAAGGCCGTCCCGCATCGCCAGGCTGGCCCTTGGCATACCCGCGTCGTCCGGGAAAACGAACAGCGATATCTGGTCTTCCATTGGGCCGATGTCGATGGAAAACAGGTCCTCGCGCTGCGGGAAAACCTGGCCCCTGGGGGCACAGGAGGCGGCGCCGAAGGCGAACCATAAAAGCAGGGATCCGAAAACCACCGTGGGATAGAGGCGCTTGGCGAACACGACACGTTTCATTATAGGCTTATTATGGGAAAAACCGCCGTCTTTTGCAAGGCGACGCGGCCGGCCCGGTTCGGTGTCGCGCGGCCGCGATATACCTTGACAGCCCGCAAATCTGGGATTAATATAATAAACAGATGCTGTTTTTTGCAAGGTTCATCGGCGGCTGGATTGCCGGGACCTGGCTTAGTTTCAACTTATTGAAGGTATGGAGGCAAGAAATGAAACGGGTTCTTTTGGCGGTCGGTGTTTTTTTTGTGGTCGGTGTCGTGGCTCATGCACAGTTGCTAACTTCGGCCGAAATCAGGCAGAACGCGCAGCAGTACCTGGGGCAGGCGCGGACGAATGCCACGCAGTTCGGGGATGTCCAGGCCGATCTTTACGCGCGAAACGCGAGCAACGTGGATGCGGTTGCTTTTACACAACTAAGGGCGGAGATAGACAGGCTGGAGGCTTCGATTAACACGGAACAGACCAGGATCAGGAACGCTCTTGACAGCGGTACCAGGGTAAGCCCCGAGATGTTCAACCGGGTTCAGCGCCTAATGGATCGGCACGCCGCCAGGCTGGTGGAGTTGGAATCCTTTATCGCCCAGCAGTAACGGACATACCCGGCCGCTTTGGCCGGGTATCGTCGTATACCTAAATCACCCCATAACCACGACAACCTCGTGCAGCTTCCCGTCGCCCAACGCCGGCAGCACCGTCCCGTCCAGCGGCTTCCCGTCCAGTGAAACCGACGCGACGCCCTTTTCCACGCCCGCGTTGTTGTCCACCGTAATCCTGTAAACGGCGTTCCTAAAGCGGCGGGTAACGGAAAAGCCCCTCATGCCGGCCGGAATGCACGGGTCCAGAAGCAGGCCGTCGTACACGGGGCGCACTCCCAGAATGTATTGAGAGATACTGACAAAAGTCCAGGCCGCGGTTCCGGTAAGCCACGAGTTTTTCGCCTCGCCGAAACGCGGCGCGTCCTTTCCGGCGATCATCT
>WQRP01000136.1 GCA_009786675.1 Treponema sp.
CCGGCACCGCATTGACCTTTCCCCCGGACACCCATACGATAAAGACATGACCCCGTCCACGTGGCGAAAACACAGAAAGCCAAACAAGAAAACCGCCGCGCCGGTCATCTCCCTCGCCGTTTTCGCCGCCGTCGCCCTGCTCCATTTTGCCGGCGCGTTCGGCTATCTGGAAAACAGATCCTACGACCTGCGGGTCAGGTTCTTCGCCCCCTTCCTGCGGCCCTCGCGCGACATCGTTGTCGTGCTTGTGGATCAGGCAAGCATCGACTGGGCGCAGAGGGAAAGGGGCTGGGGCTGGCCTTGGCCCCGGACGGCCTATGCCGAAATGCTGGAACACCTCGGCGAGGCCGCATCGGTCACCTTCGATATTATCTTCTCGGAACCGTCCGTCCACCGAGGGGCGGACGACGAGGCCTTCGCGCGCGCTTCGGTGGAACACGGCAGGGTAGTGCAGGGGGTTTTCTTTTCCGCCCGCCCGGGCCCCGCCGATCCCTGGCCACAGGATTTGGACACCCCGGTTTTCCGACACCACGGTTTCGATCCGGACACGTTGGAACGGTTCGGCCGGGGGGCACGGGAAACACTTTCCGGGGCCCAGTTTCCGATTCGGGAACTGCGGGATTCCGCCGCAGGCCTCGGCTCGCTTACCGGGATCCCGGATCCCGACGGCATAATCAGGCGGATGCGGCTCTTCACCCTTTTCGACGGCAGGGCGGTGCCCGGGCTTTCGGCCATGCCTCTGGTAGTCTCCGGGCACGACGCGGATGTCCGCTTTGATTCTCGGGGCGGCGTTATGGACTGGGGCGGCTTTTCGATTCCCGTGGACAGGGACGGGGCCAGCCTTCTGCGCTTTAGGGGCGATCTGGGCCGGTACTTTCCCTTTTCCGCAAAGGACATACTGGCAAGCCGCGAGCAGTATCTGCTTGACCGGGATCCCTTGGTTCGGCCCGGGGACTTTTACGGGGCGCATGTGTTCGTCGGCCTTTTCGCGCCGGGCCTTTTCGATATTTTCAGCACACCCATAGCCACCGTGTACCCCGGAATGGGCGTTCATGTTACCATGCTGGACAACATACTCCAGGGCGATTTCGTAAGGGAAAGCCGCCGGACGGCCGACCTGCTTGTTCTGCTTGCCGTCGTGGGCCTTACGGTTCTGCTGTGCCTGTTTTCCGGGCGGGTTCTGCTTACCGCGGCCGGCGCGATGCTGGCACTGGTGCTGGTCGTCGCCGGATCCTTCGCCGCATACTACTGGCTTTACCTTTGGGTGCCCATGATAACCTTTGTCGCCGGAATCGCCGCCGCCTTCGTAAGCGCGACCCTTTTCAGCTACGCCACCGAGGGTAGCCAGAAACGGTTTATCAAGACGGCGTTCAGCCAGTACCTGTCGCCCATGGTAATCGAGAGGATCATCGCCGACCCTTCGCAACTCAGGCTGGGCGGCGAAAAAAACGAGATGACGGCAATCTTTACCGATGTCCGGGCCTTTTCCACGATCTCCGAGGCTCTGGTCGATCCGCAGAAGCTGGTGGAACTGCTCAATCATTATCTTACCCGGATGAGCGACATCATTCTGGCAAATCAGGGAACCATCGACAAGTACGAGGGCGACGCGATAATCGCGTTCTTCGGTGCGCCGGTCCATTTCGCCGACCATGCCGGTCTGGCCTGCCGGTCGGCGGTGCAGATGAAAAAGGCCGAGACACAGATCAACCGCGAGGCACTGGAACAGGGGCTTATAACCGGGGATGTGCTGGAGGCCCTGTCGCGGAAGGGGATTCCGCTCGGCACCGATCCGATGTTTACCCGCATCGGGATCAACTCCGGGGAAATGGTCGTGGGCAACATGGGAACGCCGAGCAAGATGAACTACACGATTATGGGAAACTCGGTGAATCTTGCCGCCCGGCTTGAGGGGGCAAACAAGGCGTACGACACCGGCGGGATNCTTATAAGCGAATACNCCAGAGCCCGGATCGGCGACGGGTTNGTCCTGCGTCCGCTAAGCCGCGTCCGGGTTGTCGGGATAAACACCCCGCTTCGGCTCTACGAGCTTCTGGACATNAGNGAGGAAGNCGAACCCCGGTTGCTGGAAATGGCGGAAGCCTGGGAGCGGGGCCTTGCCCTGTACGAGGGAACGGACTTTAACGCCGCCGCCGGGATCTTCCGGGGAATACTCGAACGGAACGGCGGCGACCTTGTCGCGAAAAAATACCTCGACCGCTGTCTGGCGTTTCTTGCCTCGCCCCCCGACGACAAAACCTGGGACGACGGCGTGGACAACCTTACGGAAAAGTGACGCTTATCTGTTTGCCCTGCTGGCCGCGAAACGCGCCCGTCTGTGGGCACTGGTGTCGACAACCCGGAGATGCCTAATAACGCCCTCAATATTCGTAATGCGCTCGGCCGGCGACGGATGAGTGGCGAAAAACCCGCCCGTGTTGGAACCCTGCCTCTGTTGCAATATCCTTAACATGTCCTGCAAGGCCCTGGGATCGTAACCCGANGCAATAAGTATCTCTACCGCTTTCCTGTCCGCGGCAAATTCCTGCTCCCTGGAAAAACCGGTTCTTACCAAGGCGTCAACTATGTCGGAAATGGAATCACGAAAGCTCATGAATGTTGCAACATCGGTGGTATTGCCGGCCAGATCGGCCGCCCTGCCAGCTATCTCCGCCACCTCACCGGGAAGGGCCATTCTCCTAACCATGCTTAAACCGTGCCCCAGAATAACATGGGCCAGCTCATGGGCGAGAACCGACGCCAGCATATCTTCGGATGTGGCCGCCTCCACAAGCCCTCTCGTTAAAAAAATGTGCCCGCCCGGACTGGCAAAAGCATTAAACTCCGGGCTGTCAAGAATGACGGCGAAATATCCCCTAAACGCCACCGGCTGGGAGGAATTTATCACCAGGGTCTGGAGTATTTTGTTTACGTATCTGGTAAGCGCCGGATTTTGGGTATAGGGCCTGTACAGGGCAAGGATATGGGCGGCCACAGCCCGCCCTAGGAAATAGGCATCTTCCAGCGTCGGCTCCGAGTGAGCGTCGTCAATGGCGCGCCTCATTCTTTCCATCGCTTCGCCAACAAAATCACGGCCGCCAAACCCCGGCCGATCGGGAAAGGGGCTTTGCCCATGCAAATGCGACATTACCAGAAAGAGCGCACAGAGTAAAACCGATATCTTTTTCATTGTTCCCCTCCCGCCAGACGGCCATCGATAATAAACCGCCGCAATTCCATCATAGGTATGATCAGGCTTTCCATCTCGTCAACCAGCGAAAAATCCAGTCCGGTCATGCGGTATTCGATCTCCATTTCCCGCCCAAAGCCCTTTCCTGCAAGCGCGACCTCGCCAGGCGTTACAGGGGAACCCGCCCGCACNGTCCGGCGAGGGCTAAGGCTTGCGGAGGCAACCCAGCCGGCAAGGTTCCCGGTCCTAATCTCGCTCCACCTGCCACTGTCCCGGACCACCGACACCTCGTCGCCGTGCGAGAGGGTCCCCAGGTCCTGGGCGAAAAACCCAGTGGAGGATCTTACCTCCGCGGTCTCAACCGCCACGAACATGGTGTTACCAGCCTGGGGAAAAATGGGGGTTACCGCAAAAATCAATGCAACCAAACAAACCGAAATTCGCCACATGTAAACACCTCCAAACTATTCACTCCAACACGGCCCTAACCCGCCTAACCCCAGCGGAGGACGACTGCTCTTTCTGTATCCTAAACCTGCCCAGTTCCCCAGTACGCCCGACATGGGGGCCACCACAGACCTCCCTGGCGAAAAGGTCCGCCCCGGACCCGATGCTGTAGACCTTGACCTGCGCCTCGTACTTCTCGCCGAAAAGGGCAATCGCCCCGGAAGCCTTCGCCTCGTCGATTCCCATCGTCTCCACCGAAACGGGCAGATCCTTGCCGATCTGCTCGTTCACGATTGTCTCGACCCTGCCAATCTCGTCCTTGGTCATTGGTGCCCCATGGGCAAAGTCGAAGCGCATACG
>WQRP01000137.1 GCA_009786675.1 Treponema sp.
GACTTCGAGATCAGGTACCACTAGGGGCATGTGAATGATTGATCCCAAATACAAGGACAACGGATTCCCCGAGAAAATGGCGTTTATCGCCGGGGACTTCATGCACAGGTTCACGACAAGGCTGCTGATGGACCAGGGCAGGGTGGTCGCGGACAACGCCAGGGCCGCATCGACGTTTGAGGATGGCACGGGGAACCTGCGCGATTCGATTACGGCCATGCCCCTGAAGAGGAATAAAGGGATAAAGGTCACGTCCAGGCACAACGGGCGTTACCTGCCCTACGCAAGCCCTATGGGCATGGGTATAGACATTACCCCGCGCAGCGGCGAATTCATGACGTTCCGGATCGGGGANCAGTGGGTAAGGTTCCGCAGAATCACGTATGAGCCGAAACTGAACATACGGGGGCCGTTCCGGGAAATGTTCGGCGGCGGCAAGGGGTTCCGGATCGTCGAGGAGCGGATGGCGGAACGCATACGGGANATGNTCTCAAAATAACTAATACAGAGAGGAGTGATTATGAACAAAGGGCACACGGTGCACGTGTCGGAGGAGGCTAGGAAGGCGTGGGAGAAAGCGCAAAGGGATACCAGGCGCAAGCCCCCCTGCCNGGCCTGCGACAAGCTGAACGAGATGATGGGAGCCGCCACGGCAATCGGGGAGGTTCGTCGCGACGAAAAAAACGGCAAGGGGGCAAACGATGGTAAACAAGTACACGGGGGCTAAGGCGTTCGTATGGTTCGACGACGGCAATTCGGAGGTGATAACGGGCGGGGGTACCCCCGCCGTGACAACCGTCGCCGGCACGAAATATTTCGTTTTGNAAAGGGCNCCCGCGGGCACCCCGGCACCGGAGAACCGGGTTCCCGTGCCCGCGGGAATGATTTTCCANAGCCCAAGGACGGGGACGCAGATAACGCTACAAGCCGGGGACAGGCTCTACGTCATAAACGAGGACAGGTTCTGCAAGACCTCCGCCAGCTTCGAGCTAAGCGAGGGGGCGGTTGACGTCGGCGACGACTGCCACCCCGCGAGCCAGATAGCGGACGGGATAANGGCCTTCAGCGGCTCCGCGTCGGGGCTTTTCAGGTACGACCCGATAACCGAGCAGATGGACGACGTGACCGAGAACATCCTGAACAAGTTCATGGACGTGGTGCACGACAGCGGAAGCGGCAGCTACACCATACATCCAAAGGACGGCAAGCAGGCGTTCGTCCTGACGCTGATAAACAGCACGGCGAGCGGCAGCGCCCAGTTCCAGAACTGGCTTTTCGCCCCGATAGTGTTCACCTCCCTTTCCATGTCCTTCGGGCACGGCGACCCGCAGTCCCACGACATCTCGTTCGTGCTGGGCCACGGAACCCCCATAGTGTACAGGGTTCCGGCCGCGGCGGCGGCGTAGGGGGCGGACGATGATATTGAAATCGATAAAACAGAAGGCGAAGGATTTTGTCTTTTCCTCGTACGGCAACATGGACACGGACAGCCCCGGCAGGATTGTCTTTTCAAGGTTCCCCATGCCCGACGAGACCTTCCCCCTCGCCGAGAAGAAATCCGTGCTCGAATCCGAGTTCATGAGGAACTTCGACGGCGGGACGCGTTCGAAGAAAGCCCTAGTGGATCACGTCATCGGCGCGATGATCGAGAACATAGCGGCGGAGAGAACCGACTACAAAAGGTTCTTCGCCGAATGCGTCGAAAGAATCGACGACTTGTCCTACGACGGCAACGAGATAAAAACCGCCGAGGATTTTTTCGGGCACCTGCCCGGCGAGGCGGCATGGCACATAGCGGCGGAGGCTTACGAATACGCCAGACGCGACGACAAGTTTCTGGCGGAGGATAAAAAAAAATAGTCCTCGGTTTCAAGTTCTGGCTCATGGGGTACCGGCCGGCGGAAACGCCCGAGGCGCCCATTGCCAGACCCGACGACGCGCACGCGGAGATGTACTCCGAGCCTTTCCCGGTGCGCGTCTTCGGGGAGGCCAAGCCGGTGCTTGACAGGGACATCGGGAAATATCTGACGGGCGACGTTTTGTATTACGTCAACATCCACGAGAACAACAAGGCGTTCGGCATACCGTACAGGAACTGGACGGAGATGCCGGGGTGGATGATTGACATGCACAGGACGTTTTCCGCCGTCGAGAAGGAGTGGGAATACCACAACCTTAAAGAGCGGCATTAGGAGGCCGGATTTTGGGCGACATAACGATGAGGGTGCGGGCCAACGTCTCGCAGGCCCAGAAGGCTTTCGAGGATCTGGCCGAAAGCTCCGAGGGGCTTAGGGAGGAGTTCGGCAAGTTCGCCAAAAACGAGGCCAAAAAATCCCTTGACGATTTCACCAACAAACAAAGGCGGCTGCAAATCGCCATGACGGCGACGAAAGGGGAAACCGCCGCCCTGACCCAAAGCGTCGGCAACTACGAAAGGGAAATCCAGCGTCTGATAAGGGGCGGGCTTGCCCCGAACAGCGAGCAGGTCAGGCGGCTAAGGGGCGAGCAGGAGGCTTTGCAGAAAAGGCTTGACGCTTCCCGCAAAGCCCAGGAACGAAAGACCAAGGCTTTGAAGGCCGCCAAAACGGCCATAAAGGCAAGCGCGGTCGCCGTCGCCGGCCTTGCGACCGGCATCATAGCCCTGACCAAAAGAAACGCCAACCTCGCCAACGGCCTGGCGAACGCGGCCCGCACCGTCGGCATGACGACCGAAACCTTCCAGGAACTCGATTACGCGATGCGGATGAACGGTATTGAAAACGGCGAGTACATGCTGAACCGCCTGAACCGTTCTATCATCGACGTGAGAAACGAAACGGGACAGCTGACGAAGTTCCTTGAAAACAACTACGGCGAACTGCTTACGCAGCTACAGGCGGTGGAAAACAACGAGGAGGCTTTCACGCTCCTGATGGACGCCATACACAGGGCCCCCAACGAATTCGCGATGGCGGAGCTGGCGATGGCCGCCTTCGGGCGGAACGGCGCGCAGATGGTGCTGGCGGCGCAGAACGGCGCGGAGGGCATAAACGCATTGCGCGAGGAGGCACGGCAGCTTGGGATAGTGTCCAACGAAAACGCCGAATCGGCAATGGCGTTCAACGACGCGATGTTCCGCCTTCGGACGACCGTGCAGAACATGACGCAGGAACTGACCGCGCAATTGCTGCCGGCATTAACAAATATTGTGGTAAGACTGACAAACGCAATTCAGAGGGCTGGAGAGTTTAGGGCGAGATTGCAGGGCGTGATAGCCACCGTCAGGGAATTAGCCCCACAAATAGCCGGCGTTACGGCTGGCGTTGGTGCGTTTATCGGCGTGATGAAAGGGGCAAAATATATTAAGGCTTTCGGCGCGGCGCTTAGGTATGTAAAAGCCTACGTTATAGCGCTTAAGAACAGCAAAAAGCTGCTCACGACAGTATCGGCCATATTGGCAGGCGTAAAAACACTTGGCATTGGAACCATAATAAAAGTTGCTGCGGCTTGTGTTGCCGCGGCAGCGGCCTACGCCTCACTGAATTATGCACTAGGCAAGATGAGGGAACGCTTGAGCGGCGTCAATGTTGAGATGGAGGAATTGGGGGAAACAACCGCGTTCAAATTTTTGGCNGAGGAAATAGCCGACCTGGACGTCGCCCTTACCAAGCTGGCGTGGGGCGGTGCCGCCGAAGCNGTGGAAGCCATAGAAACGGTTACCAAGAAAAACAGGGACAACCTAAGGCAGAGGCTTAGCGACGTGGAATACACCGCGAACCAGGAAAGGAACATACAGATTAACGCCATCCAGGCTTTTCTTACGCAACGTGCGGAGCTTGAGTCCGACGACAGGGAGGAACGGAAGGCGGAAATAAACCGCATGGGGTGGTACCTTTTGAATTCCGAGCATCTCGTGGCGGAGGAGCGGGTCGCCATAGCACAGGCAGTGGAAAACGCCATACAGGCAATGCAGGAGGAGACCGCCAA
>WQRP01000138.1 GCA_009786675.1 Treponema sp.
CCCTCAACCTTGTGCTAGATCTGCACAAGGCCCCGGGTTATGCTTTTGGCAACAAGACCGAGGACAATGTCCTCTTTACCGACGAAACCGCCCAGAAGCGCTTCGTTTCGCTTTGGCAGGAAATCGCCAGACGCTACAGGGCGGAGGGGGACAACCTGGTCTTCGAGCTTATGAACGAGATTGTGGATGCCCACGGGGATACCTGGAACGGGATTGCGCGCAAGGCCATAGAGGGCATTCGCGGTATAGACCCGAACCGGCACATCCTTCTTGGCGGTCCTTATTACAATTCCGCCGCGGGACTCGATACCTTGGAGATTTGGGACGATGAGCGCGTTCTCTACAATTTCCATTTCTACGAACCGTTCCTGTTCACGCACCAAAGGGCGTATTGGACCCATCTTAGGGATTCGGGTGTCAGCCAGCCTTACCCTGGGAAGATTGAGGGGGTGGACAAACTTATGGCACTGAACAAGCCGGAGCATTACAAGGCTCTAAACGCCGACACGGTGTTCGACTGGGCCTTCCTGGAAAACGCGCTTTCCCCGGCCGTCGCCTTTGCGAAACGCACGGGCAGGGAGCTATACTGTGGCGAGTACGGTGCGATAGGCCTTGCCGATCTTGGCAGCAGGGTTAACTGGCTTAGGGATATTAACGATCTTTTCGAGGAAAACGGTTTCGGCAGGGCCTGCTGGACGTACAAGGGGATGGACTTTACCTCGATAGACGGAAACGGCGAACCCGTTTCGCAAGAGTTTATAAAGGCGTTGACACCGAAAGACCAGTAGCATCCATGGCCCTTTTTGCACTATACTAGGGTATACGATTTTGGAGGTTTCTATGCCCGCTGCACTAAAAGGCCGGTCGCTGCTTACCTGGCTGGACTATTCCGCCGAGGAAATACGGTATCTTTTGGATCTGTCCAAAAAGGCCAAGGAACAGGGCGCGACGCAGAGGCGTTTCGCCGGCAAAACCCTGGCCCTGATTTTCGAAAAACGTTCCACGCGCACAAGGTGCGCCTTCGAGACGGCCTTCGGCGAGGAGGGCGGCCACCCGGTTTTCCTTTCCACGGCGGACATCCAGCTTGGGGCCAAGGAATCGCTGGAGGACACTGCGCGGGTGCTTGGCCGCATGTTCAGCGCGATCCAGTTCCGGGGTTTCAGCCAAGGGACTGCGGAAACCCTTGCCGAGTATTCCGGGGTGCCGGTGTACAACGGTCTTACCGACGACTTCCACCCCACGCAGGCCCTGGCCGACATTATGACGCTGGAGGAAAGTTTCGGGCCGGCGAAGGGAAAGACGCTTTGCTATATCGGGGACGGGCGGAACAACGTCGCCAATTCCCTTATGGTAATCTGCGCCAAGCTCGGAGTCAATTTTTCCGTAATCGCCCCGCCGGAGCTTACCCCCGACCCGGCCCTGCGGGACAAATGCGCCCCTCTTGCCGCCGCCTCCGGTGCGAAAATTAGCGTCAGTACCGACGTCGCGGCGGTCGCGGGTGCCGATGCCGTTTACACCGACGTGTGGACGTCGATGGGCGAGGAAGACCAGAAAGAACGGCGAGTCCGTCTTCTTACTCCCTACCAGGTGAACCGCGCCCTGATGGACAAAACCGAACGCAAGGACAGCATATTTCTCCACTGCCTGCCGGCGGTCAAGGGCGAGGAGGTTACGGCCGACGTTATAGACGGCCTGCAAAGCCGCGCCTGGGATCAGGCCGAAAACCGCAAGCACACGATAAAGGCGATCATGCTTGCCACTTTGACGGACGAAAGCTGAATGTGGCATCCGTTCGTGCCGAAAAACGCCGAATGGTACCGCTGGCGGCTTAACGGCGCCGCCGCGTACATTCGGCGGGATCGGGACTCTTGGCAAATCGCCTTCAGGACGATTCCGCTGGGCGAGCTTGACGACGAAATCGGCGGGCCGGAGACGGCCCCCCCCCCGGAGGATCTGCCGATAATCCGCGCGTGGGGCGACGGGGAAAAGGTTTTTCTTCACCCGTATCTGTACGGCAAATCCTACATTCTCGCGATGGGCGAAAAGCTAAGGATATCCCCGGGACAGCAGTGCCGCTTTAACGTCGCCCTGCCGCCGGTTCTTAAATTCGAGTTGGAGCCGGGCAGGGTTCTGGCGGAGGAAACGCCCTTCACCCTGTCAAAAACCTTTTTCGGCCCGGACACCATGCACGGGGAAATCTGCCATTCGCTGCCCGCGTTTCCGGGCGACGACACGGCGGCGAGCCGGGCCACGGCGCTTATCCGGTGCGAGGTTGTCCTAACCAACAAAACCAGGACCATGCTTGAGCCGGAGCGCATCGAGGTCAATCCCGGGCCGCTCAGCGTCTATGTCCGCGACGACAGGCTTGTAACCGACACGCTGGAAATTGAGTTTATGGAAGCGGACTGCAGGCTTAAGATCGGCAAGGCAAAAAACAGGGAGCAGCGGCTGGTAAGCGCCGGCGTTAAATACAAGGCCGGGGAAACCTTTGCCCGCAAAAGCATGGATATTATTAAAGACATTACCGCCATATAATACGGGGGGGCCATGAACGTAACGAGCGGTTTTTTCGACGATGTATTAGGCCGAATGGGCAACATGCTGTCCGGCGAGCTGATTCTGCGCGTGCTGGGCTCGATAACAATGGCGTTTGCCATAATCGTAACATTCAACGTCCTTCAGCTTTTCATAGGGCGGCTGCTAAAAAATCGAATCAGTTTTCAGCGCACGTTTATCATAAAAAAGACTATCAAGTATACAGGCTTCGTGATGGCCGTCCTTTTCCTTTTCGGCAGCATGGGGATCGACACCACCGCCCTTCTGGGAGCGGCGGGCATTATAGGCATAGCCGTGGGTTTCGCCGCGCAGACGACCGTGTCCAGTTTTATCTCCGGCTTTTTCCTGCTTTCGGAAAAGCCCTTTCAGGTGGGGGACGTGATTCGCGTGGACCAGCTTGTCGGCGAGGTGCTTTCGGTGGACGTGCTTTCGGTCAAGATCCGCACCTTCGACAACCTCTACGTGCGAATCCCCAACGAGACGCTTTTTAAAAGCAATCTTGTCAACCTTACCCGTTTCCCGATTCGCCGTCTGGACATTCTCTTTAACGTTACCTATCAGGCCGATCTGGAAAAGGTGCAGGATCTTGTCACGGAAATCGCCAGAGGGAATCCCTACGTGCTGGACAACCCCGCGCCCCATTTCCGCGTGGACCAGTTTGACCGGGTCGGCCCGCTTGTAAACCTTACGGTCTGGTTCGACAGGAACCAGTTGCTGGAGGTGCGCACGTCGATGTACATGGCCGTGCAGAAACGCCTTGCCCAGGAGGGGATAGAGATACCGTACCAGAAATTTGATATTAAGGTTGATGGGGGCGACGCTTCCCGGTTGAAGGGAATGTAAGGGCGGAGGGTTCAACTCTTTTCCCCAACATATTTTGCCGATAACAAGCGCATCCTGCCGATAATACCAATATGGCACAATTGGCCTTTTTTCTCCGATTTAGACTCCAGCTTCAGCGGACAAAAACAAACCTTGTCCCGCGTCTGGAAGACATGGCCGTTCAGGCTGTCAGGGAAGCGGGAGGGGAAATTACTGGGAAAAACGGCNCTATACGGGCTGTCTTTAACGAGAATTCCCCGGGCTTCTGGCTGGACATGCTCCTTTTAATCGAGCGGATGACGCGGATTGTGGACGGGGATTCGTCCGANCTGCACGGNTATTCCGTGCTTCTGGGGGGGACNCTGCCGGATACCACCGACAGGCTTTGTCGCATCCTTTCNGGCGGGTTTTACGGCGGGGGCGTNTACCTCGANCAGACGACCGCCGATGCCTTAAGGCCCTACGTTACCGTCGAGGAACAGGGTACCTGGGCCGGGAACATGTTTTTCAAGCTCAAAGAGGAAAAGATTTTCGTCTCGACCGCCAGAAC
>WQRP01000139.1 GCA_009786675.1 Treponema sp.
TTCCAGATAAGATCGGCGGTATGGAGTATACCCAGTGCACCGGCCAAAAGCACGACCGCCTTGAGGAACTTAGTTACCCTGTTTTCCGGCATCGGCATCCGGTCGCGTATATCCGCAAGCGTCCTGCTGATGGCCTCAAGCTCTTCCGCAACCCTGTCCACGCCCTAAATGGTAAAGGGAAAAGCGGCGCAAGTCAAGCGGAACCCTGCGGCGGCTCGGCGGCGGGGGGGCATGGGTTTTCGGGGGGTTGGGACTTGGGATTTTTGATGGACTCAAGGGCTTTTTTCATGGCATTTATCTCCTTTGCACTGAAAGGGCGATCCAGTCTTGCTTCATTTGCCTCGTTCAAAAGCTCCTCGTCGGAGGAGCCCTTGATGGCTGTCGCAAGTTTTATCATAGACCATGCGTGCGCCTCTACCTTTTCTAGGATTCGCGCTGCGTCATCTGTTTTCAGGGCATCCCGAATGGCAGCTACCGTAGCTTCAGCTTCTTCAATGTCGGGATTCCTTGGGCGGCCCACTTTGGCATCCTTGATTCTGTCGTAGGTATCTGGAGGGTAAATGGAACCATTGAATAAAGGGGCTATGTTTTCACGTTTGATTCGCATCCGCGCAGAGTTTTTTGGAATGTCCAACTCCTTTGCCAATTCCTCTAGCGTCCAGCCTTTTATCTCCATGCCTTATTTTCGGCAGAAAAAAAGTGCGAAAAAAGGCATTTTGGGAGTTGACATTATTGTGCTATCATGACACAATAAAAACCATAAGGCTGGAAACCCAGCCAAGACAACCCCCGCTAGCACCGGGAGAGTGAAGTATTCAGCGGCTTGCGCGGCCAGAACCCAGTGCTAGTGGGGGACGGAAGCGCAAGCCTTTTTTTCTGGGTCGGTAGCTCAACGGCAGAGCGCAGGGGAACCCCTTCCTGTTCCACCCCGGACGCGGGTTCGAATCCCGCCCGACCCATAGGCGGCCCGCAAGAGGCGGGCGCGTCACAGGAGGATGAATGATAACAGTGTTCAACAAAACAGATGCGGCGAAGGCGCTTCGCATCTCGCTGCGGACTTTGAACAGGTACAAGGACGAGGGGAAGCTGCCCTGGAGGGAGATCGGCAGGCGCATCGTGTTCACGGAAAGCGACCTGGAGAAGTTTCTCGACAACTGCGCCGTGCCCGCGACAAACCTTCCTTCGGACAGGGAGAAGCTGGAAATGGCGAAAAGGATCACGGGAGGCAAGCGTGAAAATACCGCCTAGGATACTGAAGGAATTCGGCGAGTTCTCCCGGGGGCTGGAGTTCGGCAAGGCCGCCCTTGAGCTTCACTTCAAGCAGGGCAAGCCGAGGGTCGTAGTCAACGCGGAGGTGTCGTTCCACCTGACGCAAGAGGAGTTGGAGGAGATGTTTCAGTTGGAGGGAAAGCATGAGCAAGCTTGAAGAAATCAGCGGCGACAGGATCTACACGTTTCAGTACCCGACACAGGAATAAGGGTGTATCCGGAGTATACCCCCTAACATATGCACTTCATACAGGAGGAAAAAATGAAGGAACATTTGGAACATTTACACGGCGAGGAAATCCGCGCGTCGGGGAAAAGGGCCCTGATTGCGGCGATTGTAACCCGCGCCGTCATGGACGCGGCCGGCAGGGAGCCGGCATGCGGCGAGGCCGAGGCGACGCGCGCGATGGCGTTCATCCTGAGCGAGAGGTGCAGGCTGCTGTGTCTTGAGCTTGGAATGAACTACGGGGCTTTGCGGAAAAGAACGGCGGTTCTGTTCCGTGGCAAGTATATAAAATCGTTGAAGATCCGTCCCGCGCAAATTAGATTCGGGCGCGGACGATCGCCTAAAAACAGGAGGGCAGAATCATGAACAACAAAGTGGGGGATCTCTGGAACCGCATTTTCGAGATGTCGGAGCGGCTCATGGACGCGGATCTGACGGAAGAGGAACTCAGGAACGAGCTTGCCAGGATGGACGGCCTGTACAAGGCCTCCAAGTCCGTCATAGACATGACGAACGCGGTGACAAGAATGCGCGTCATGGAAAAAACCGAGGGCATCAGCCTTCCTGGGATGTTCACCGACATGGGGGAAAGCCCGACCCCGATACCGGCATGTATGCCGGACGTTCCCGTGGAAACCGGCAGAAGGCCGCCGCTGCTTTCGAGAAACGGGGGGGTAGCGCATGGGCGGATATCGCAGGTTTACCTGGGAGGAAAAGCTCTTCATCAGCGAGACAGTCGTCGGGCGACATTACGCCGAAGTTGCGAAGATGTTTAACGAGCGTTTCAGCCCGCCGGCCACGACAAAGCAGATAAGAGCAAAATGCCAGTATCACAAAACACCCGGCGCGAAAAGAGGGATTCCCTTCGGGCATAGGCGTTCTGTCAATACCATAACCAGTCGCCACAAAGCCACGGGCAGCGAAAAGGTCTCACTGGACGGATACACAAAGGTGAAAACCGAAAACGGAAGATGGGTCGGAAAGCATGTCCTGATCTGGGAGGGGCAGAACGGAAAGATTCCTGACGGTCATAGGGTAATCTTTGCCGACAGCGATAAAAATAATTTCGCTTTGGACAACCTCCTACTGGTATCCAATGCGGAGGCCGCCGTGATGAACATCCTTCGCCTCCGTTCCACCGACCCCGATATTACCAGGCTCGGCCATGCCGTGGCGAAGATGCGCATCGCCGCCAACAGGGCCATCAAGGAAAAATACAGGGCGCAGCCTGTTTCGACGTCCCTTAAAACAAGGGAGCCCAACAAAAACAAGAAGAGGGGAGCCAGTGGCGAGGATACGCACGTTCAAGCCTGAATTCTTGAGGCACGAGGAATTGCAGGAACTTGAGGGCAAACACTTGGGGAAATATCCGATGTTCGTTTTCATGGGCCTGTGGTCCGCCTGCGACAAGCAGGGGGTTTTCCCGTGGAAACCAAAACTGCTAAAGCTGGACATCTACCCGTTTCTTGAGTATGACATGGCAGAAACTCTTTGCATCCTGCTTGAAAACGGCTTTGTCGAAAAGTTTGAAACCGGGGATGGCAGGGAATGGGGTTTTGTGCCCAACTTTGAAAAGCACCAACGGATAACGGGAGACGAAGGAAAGCACCCCGCCAGATACCCATCGCCGGACGAAGCAATCACGCAACATTCAAGACACACGGAAGACACATCGGCGACACATCCAAGACACATGAACGAAAACGGGAAAAGGAAAGGAGTAAAGGAAAGGGAAGGGAATTTTGTCGATCCCGAAAACCCGCAAGATTCCGCCGATCCGAAATCCTTTCCAGCGGCTGTCGCCGTTGCCTTTGAAGAACGCGAAACGGATTTATTCACCCTCGGGGAAATCACGGAACCGCAGGTCGTTCCCGAAACCGCCCTGATTCCAAGCCGCTCACGATCCCCGCCTGCGAGATCCAGAAAGACGGATCTGTCGCCCGAGCAGCTCGTCCTTTTCCACGCCGGCAAGGCGGGTTTCGAATCGGACGAAAAGGCGAAGGCGCTCATATATCAGGATCCGGCGAGCACCGCCAGGGAAATGAAGCACCTGAAAACGCTGGCGGTTCGATGCGTCAACATCGCGCCCGAAATGCCGGCCGTTTTCCTGGAAAACATCTTGGAGCATTTCAGGATCATGTGCCCAAAGCACGGTTGGGTATTCACGCCGCACACGCTGGTGACGACGTGGATATGGAACAAGGTAATAGACTCGCTTCCGGGATCTGAAAACGAAAGGCTGCGGGAGCTCGTGAGGGGGATGTTTGATTGAAGTGGACGGTTAGGGACCTTTTGGACTTTTTCGAGGAGTACTACGGCGAGAAGTACACGGGAACGACGCTCGGCGTGATGACCGACTATCTGGACGGCCATTCCGACGCGTTTTACAGGGCGGCGGCGAAAGTGATGACCAAGCGGTTCTCCAGAAGC
>WQRP01000140.1 GCA_009786675.1 Treponema sp.
TCGTCAAATGATAGAACAGGCAAGGGCAGTCGTTTCGCCCACAAGGGATCAGGCCGCGGCAATCGGCAATATTCAGCAGACTTTTTTCGAGGGGTTCTAATGTAATGGAAGCAATTTTGCAATGGGGACTGGATGTCATAAGGGCAGTCCAAAGCGACGCGAGTCCGCCACTGACTTTTTTCATGCGCGTTGTAAGCGCGCTGGGTTCCGGTGCCGCGTACATAATCTTTGTTGCCTTTGTTTACTGGTGCATCGACGAAAAAAAGGGGTTGCGGCTTGGAACCGCGCTGCTTATTTCGGCGTGGCTTAACGTTGTTCTTAAATTTCTGCTGGATCAGCCCCGCCCCTTTTTCCCGGGGTTCGACCCCTCGCTTGGAATGGTTTCCGCGACCATGGGGGGCTTTCCGTCGGGCCACGCCCAGAATTCACTGGTCGTGTGGTTTATCATTGCATCGTGGGGGAAAGAGAAACGGCATTTTATCCCCGCCACAATCTTTTGTCTTTTGATGGCATTTTCCCGAGTTTATCTTGGGGTGCATTTTCCCACGGACATACTCGGCGGCTGGCTGGTAGGCGGAGCGTTGCTGTGCGCCTACTTTCTTGCAGGTAAGCGCGTCGAGACCCTGCTGTCCAGATACGCCCCCCGGGCCGGGCTGGTTGTGGTGGCCGCGCTGTCCTTCGCCATGATCCTGTACAGGCCGTCCTTCGAGGTGCTCATACCCGCCGGCGTACTCCTTGGCATGGGCACGGGTTTTTACCTGTGCAAGCGTTACATCGGCTTTACGGCATCGGCACCCCTAAGCAGGATCGGGTTTGCCAGATACCTAACCCTGTTTACCCGTTGCGTCATAGGTACCGCCGGGGCGGTTTTAATTTTCGTGCCGTCCGAAAACCTTCTTGCCACGTTTCAGGATTCCGAAAACTTCCAGCTTTTTGTTTTTCTGCGCTTTGCCCTGCTTGCCCTTTGGGTTACGGCCGGTGCTCCATGGGTCTTTCGAGCCGCGCGTCTGAGCGAAAGCAACGTCATTCACTATCAGGAACACGACTAGTGCCTCCGGTTGGGCAGGCTCCGGCCGGACAGCCTTCGACCGGAGCGTCCTACGGTGACGATTCCCCCATCGCGGCGTTTGCCAGCGTTCCCGGCAGAAGCGCGCTTACGCTGATTCGCTGTTCCGGCGCGGGTGCGCTGGAACTTGCGTCCGGCATTTTTTCCGCCAAGGAGAAATTGCTACAGGCCCAAGGGAACACCGTGCTTCATGGCTGGATTGTTTCCCCGGACAGCCCGGAGGGCGAAAAAATAGACGAGGTACTGGTCTCGGTATTCCGCGCCCCCAAAAGCTACACCGGCGAGGACGGTCTGGACATTTCCTGCCACGGCGGGATCGCGACGGGAAACGGGGTAATGGCCGCCCTGCGCACCGCCGGTTTCCGCGACGCGCTCCCCGGCGAATTCACCTTTCGCGCATTCATGAACGGCAAGCTAGACCTGACCCGCTGTGAGTCGGTAATGGAACTGGTTTCCGCCAGAACCGAAACGGGCCGCCGCAACGCGGTAAACCGGCTTTCCGGCACATTGGAAAACGAAATAAACGCGATCAAGAAAAAGCTGGTTGAAGTCCTCGCCGGCGCGGAAATCTTTCTGGACTATTCCGAGGACGAAATCGGCGTGGATGCCGAGGAGGACGCGGGGAGGCTCCCGGGCAGACAGCTTGCGGAGGAGGCCCTAACCCGTCTGCAAAGGCTGGCCGAATCCTGGAAGCGGGAACGGATTTTCCAGGAGGGGATTCTGGCGGTAATTGCCGGCCGCCCCAACGCCGGGAAATCCAGCCTGTTTAATTTGCTGTTAAGGGAAGACCGTTCCATCGTCACCGAAACCCCCGGCACCACCCGCGACTGGATCGAGGCCTGGATTTCCATGGAGGGCATTCCCGTCCGCCTTGTAGACACCGCCGGCCTTCGCGATTCCCCGGATCCCGTCGAGGCAATCGGCGTGGAGCGAAGTCGCGCCCTGCTGGAAAACGCCGAGCTGGTTTTGTACCTTATAAACGGCACGGAAGGCATTACGGGCGAAGATCTGGCGTTTATCGGCGACATTACGACCCGGCAAAACCCGCGCCCCCTGCCGTGCATACCAATCTGGAACAAAACCGACATCGCCCCTATGCCTCCCTCGCGGCAAAGCACGGTCGCTAACCTGCTTGGGATAAGCGCAAAAACCGGTGCCGGTGTTGCGGAACTGACGGCTTCAGTTGCCACGGCTATTGGAAAGATTACCGGGCCGGCGGAAACGGCGGCCGTTGGAACGGCCAGACAGAAAAATCTGGTGGAGGCCGCCACGGCCGCACTGCAAGAGGCTTTGACTCTGGCCGAACGCGAGGAGGCTCTCGACCTTATCGCCCCGCTACTGCGCGATGCGGTAAACCTGCTTGGCGAAATCACCGGCGAGGTCTCCACCTCGGATATTCTGGACGAGATGTTTGCAAAATTCTGCGTTGGAAAATAGCAGATGAACCTATCGAAACAGAGTAACCGGCTTTCCAAGCCGGCCCATTGTTTTTTAGGCAGAAACGGTGTATATTAAAATCTAGGCTTGCTGGAGGGATAGTATGGCTATGACGGTGCTGATTGTCGATGATTCCAGAATTATGCGAAATACCATGAAGTCGGTATTCGCGAAAATGAAGATTGCCTGCGAAGTTGTCGAGGCCGATGACGGGACGGACGCGCTTGAGCAGATGGAAAAGGAACCTATCGAGCTTGTGCTGCTTGACTGGAACATGCCCAAACTATCGGGGCTGGATTTCCTGAAACAGGTTAGGGCAGTGGAGAAATACAAAAACCTGCCGATCATTATGGTTACGAGCAAGACCGCCAGAGCCAACGTTATCGAGGCTATCCAGAACGGTGCCACGGACTATATCACCAAGCCTATCAACACGGATCTTTTTATCGAGAAGCTGGCAAGATTGCCCATGTTCAAGTACTACAAAAAAGACTAGCGCTGAACTCCGCAAAGATCANCNCGCTGTCTTAATCGCCTTTACNGGGCANTTGTTGACGCAAGCCATGCAGGCCGTGCATTTTTCGTAGTCAATTATGGCAAGNTTGTCTTTCATCGTGATGGCCCCCGGTTCGCAAACCTTCTGACAAATCGAACAGCCTATGCAGCCGGAACGACAGTTTGCCCTTACAACTTTTCCTATATCCTTGGAATTGCATAGAACCCTTACCTTGCTTGTCTCGGACATAATCTCGATAAGGTTTCTGGGACAAACCGGAACGCATTTGCCGCAGGCTGTACATTTCTTGCTGTCAACCACGGCAAGACTGTCAACGATTCTTATAGCGTCAAACGGGCAAATATTTTTGCAACTGAAAAGCCCGATGCACCCATAGGTACAGGCCTTGTTTCCGCCGGTCGCAAGCTGGGACGCGGCGATNCAGCTTTTGGGGCCGTCGTAGTTATAATTGCGTTTTACGTTGGCATCCACCCCGTCGCATTTTATGAAGGCNGCCTTTCTTTCCGATTCCACCGGATCAAGCCCCATNGTTTTGGCAATCTCGTTCGCGGCGGACGAACCGCCGGCCGGGCAGCCTTTGTAGCTGGCGGTTTCCTTTATAACGGCCTCGGCAAATATCGCGCAGTTGGCGAAACCGCAGCCGCCGCAGTTTACCTTTGGCAAAACGTCAACGATTTTTTCCACACGGGGATCTACCTTGACCGCGAATTTCCTTGCAGAAAAACCAAGCAGGGCACCAAAGACAAGGGCCAGCCCGCCGATGCTAAGAACCTGAAACAGAATGGTCTCGAACATGCTATCTTCCTATGGTCAGATTCTGAAAACCCATGAACGCGA
>WQRP01000141.1 GCA_009786675.1 Treponema sp.
GGGGGGGGGGGGGGGGGGTAGTTACGAATGAATGGGCATTGGTGCCCCGCGAGGCCTTACGCCCCTGGAAATGTTCGTACGCTGTCCCGCCCCGGCCTTTCGGGGCCACGCTTCCGTATGCTTTCATAGATATCCTGGATACCATTCTTTTGAAGTCGAGCACGGAGCGACATGCGCGGGTTCAGCTTCTGAGCGACAATTCGGTATTAAAATATTCTGTACCGACCCAGAGCGGTTGTCAAGGGAAAATTTCTAAAATCACGATATTATTTTGCTAGTCCACGCCTGTGGTGGAAGCTTCCCATTCGTGCAGGAATCGCAGGGCGAATTGCTGTATGCCCCTGAAGTACCTGTCCTTGAAAGCGGCCAGATCCCTGCCAAGATAGCGGAAATGCCAGCTTTCCCAACTGTAGCCGGTAATATGCTCGTAGCCGTAGGGATAGGAAAGGGACCAGCCGAAACGGGTCGCGTTGGCGTGCATCCACAGGCCCGCCGGGCTCTGCGCGAAGGCGTTGGTGATGTCGCCGAAGTCAAGGGCGAGCCCCGTCTGGTGCTGGCTGTGCCCGGGCCTTGCCGAAACCCGCTCGGCGGCGGCGCGCCCCATCTGCTGCACAAGGCGGTTGTGCACCTGGGTCTGGTGCTCGTAGGAGCGGTACGCGGACGAGGCGACCAGGACAACCCCTTCGGCGCGGGCGGCCGTGGCCATTTCCCCCAGCGATTCCGCCGCGGAACGTCGCAGCATTAGCCCCGCCCTGCTTACCCGGTAATCGCCGCCGCCCAGACCGACCAGGTCCGGCGGGGAATAGCCCTGGGGAAGCGCGTTCTGCTTGTCCACCAGCACCCTAAGGTACCTGGGTCCCGCGAGGACGTTATGCAGATCGCGCGCAAAGGCGGGGTTCCAGGCCGAGACCTCCAGTATGCTTACGTAAAGGTCCTCCGGAAGCTCCGCGTCGCGCATGACCGCGGAAAGCCTGGCGACGAATTCGGCGTCGCGATCCGTCCTTTCCCGTTCNAAATTACCCAAGACGATTATATTTTCCCCCGCAAGCTCGCCCAAAGCGNCCTCCCTCTGCGGAAGGCAGGAAACCAGGCACGAAACTATAAGAAACGCCAAAAACCCAACCAATGCCAGCAGCACCGCGATTCTCGAAAAACGACGCAGGAAAGTCCGCATATGTAGAGTATAGCCTATCCGCCTGGGTTCGGCAAACGGGGTTTTGCCTTGATCTTTGGGGCCAATATGCCGATCATAAAACTGGAATGTTTTCGGAAGANATGGCAGCCGTATTGATTAACGTCCTCAGCTCGTGGGAGGTACTGGTCGTTACGCTCGCCCTTATACTTTACCTGTCATTCGTGCGGTACGTGGCCCGCAGCTATCGCCGGCCCCGTTTTGTGTCCAAATCCAAGCCCAGAAAATTCAGGGGGGGCAGAAAAATGGCCGTGGCGGCCACCGGCCCCAACGAGGCCGACGANAGCGCCGACACCAACAGGGCGCTGGGCCTGGAGGAAGAATGACCAAGAAGCTATGAGCAGCACGCCCCCGAAAACTTTTCCGGGGGCGCCTACCCTACTCGTCCGCTTCCTGCAGCTTGAACGATTCCCTGGCCTTGATAACCTCGTCCGCGATGCGTCCGGAGATNGGCGCGTAGTGGCTGAACTCGGCGGCGAAGGATCCGGTGCCGGATGTTATCGACCGCAGGTCTATCGAGTAGCGCAGAAGTTCCGCCTGGGGAACCTCGGCGCGGATCTCGGCGATGCCGCCTGCGGAATCCTGGCCCTGGATCTTTCCCCGCTTGCCGGAAAGATCGCTCATGACGTCGCCAAGGTATTTTTCCTCGACAAAGACCGTCAGGTTGGCGATTGGTTCCAGCAGGGTCGGGTTGGCAAGCTTCATCGCCTCGCGGAAGGCGCTGCGGGCGGCCAGCTTGAACGAAAGCTCGTTGGAGTCCACCGGATGGTACTTGCCGTCCACGACCTTGGCCTCCACGTCCACTACCGGGTAGCGGGCCATGGTGCCGTGCAGCATCGCCTCGACGACGCCCTTTTCCACGCCGGGGATGTAGTTCTTGGGAATCGCCCCGCCGAAAATGGCGTTGACGAACTGGTACTTCTCGCCGCGCGGAAGAGGCGCGATTTCCAGCTTGACCTTGCCGTACTGGCCGCTTCCCCCGGTCTGCTTCTTGTGCGTGTACTCGGCCTCGGCCTTTTTGGTGATCGTCTCGCGGTAGGCCACCTTGGGCGGGCGCATCTCGATCTCGACCTTCTGCCCGGTCTTCAGCCTGTCCAGGATGATGCCAACCTGCAGCTCGCCCATGCCGGAGATTACCATTTCCTTGGTCTCGCCGTTGAACTTGTACTTGAAGGTCTTGTCCTCTTCCGCCGTGCGGGTAAGGAACTCGCCCAGCTTGTCCTCGTCCTTTTTGGCGACGGCGTTCACGGCCACCGAATGCACCGGGGTGGGCAGGTGCAGGGGNGCGAACTTTGGGCCGCCGTCGGCCGCGGCCAGGGTGTGGTTGGTTTTTAGGGTCGCGGACTTGGTTACGATGCCAACGTCCCCGGCCTGGAGTTCCCTAACCTCCTCCAGCTTTTTGCCCTGGCAGGTGTAGATCTTGCCTATGCGCTCCTTCTTGCCCTCGGAAAGATTGTATGCCTCGGAATCCGCGGAAAGCCTGCCGTTAACGATCTTAAGCCAGGAAAGCTTGCCGGAAAACTGGTCGTAGGTGGTCTTGATTACAAGCGCGGCAAGCGGCTTGTCCGAGTCGAAGGCGACTTCCTGCTCGCCGCCCCCGTCGTCGCGCGCGGAATCCACGGCAACGGCGGGGCTGGGGCCGGCGTCCACGATAAAGTCGATTAGGGGGACAAGGCCNNANTTGCCAAGGGCCGCGCCGGCAAAGGCGGGGATGTACTTGTTCTGGGCAAGCGCGCCGACCAGGCCTTTCTTCATCTCGTCTATGGAAAGGGTGCCCTGTTCCAGGTACTTTTCCATCAGGTCGTCGTCGCCNTCGGCCGCGGCCTCGATTAGCTTCTCGCGCGCCGCCTCGACCTCGCCCTTGTACTCGTCGGGTATGGGGCATTCCTTTTCGACCGCGCCGCCGCCGGCAAGGTAGGCCTTGTCGTGCAGCACGTCGATAACGCCCTTTAGCCCGCCGCCCGCCCCCATTGGCAGGGTTACGGGCACGGGATCGATCTTGAACTTTTCCTTTATGTCGGCAAGGACCTTGCCGAAGTCGGACTTGTCGTCGTCCAGCTTGGTGACGAAAACGCCCCTGGGCTTTTTGCTCCCGTCCAGGTTCCGCCAAAGCTTGACGGTCTCTATCTGCACGCCGGAACGGCCGTCCACCGTCAGCAGGGCGAATTCCGATGCCCTAAAGCTAAGGATAACGTCCCCGTTAAAGTCCGACGAGCCGGGGGTGTCGAAAAGGTTGATCTTGGCACCGTTTCGCTCCACGTGGCCCATGGCGGCGTATATCGAGATCTTCCGGTCAATCTCCTCCTGGCTGGAATCGCCGACGGTTTTGCCGGATTCCACCGCCTCCGCCTTGGAAATCGCCCCCCCGGCGAACAACAGGTGCTCGAACAGGGTGGTTTTGCCGGTTTGTCCGTGTCCGGCAATGGCTACGTTCCTAATCTTGTCTGTTGCGTGACTCACAGAGACTCCTTTTCGAAAACGGCCGCGACCGCTTTCAAGTGTGGTGCTGATATTGATCTTAGGGTTATCATCCTATGGGATTGTGAAATTGTCAAGGAAAAATTGGTGGGCTGATTCGATCCGCGGGGCGCCAGGCCACCAGGCGCATGAAATAAATGCGCCTGGTGGCCTGGC
>WQRP01000142.1 GCA_009786675.1 Treponema sp.
CCGCAGCCCGAAGGCCCAAGAAGGGAAAAAAACTCCCCCTTTTTTATTTCCAAGCTCACATCGTTGAGCGCCCTAAAGCTGTCGAAGAACTTCGAAACCCCCCCGACAACCACATCGCTTCCTTTCAACCTGTTACTTCCAGCCTCCTTCGGGGCAAAATTGTGTGCCGTGCCTCCCGCCGTCCACATGGGACAGTCTTTGCCGTGCGATTTTGGCTGGCACGTACGTGCCGCCCAGGGCTTTGGGGAAGCTTTAGCTTTCCGCGCCCCTTTTATAACGTAACATGAACAATGCTATTTTTTGGGGGTATTGTCAAGCGGGTTGCGGGCAATTCGCAGTAACTCACCCGTATTTTTCATATCTCCCGGGCCTTGCGGGGGCTTTACATTTGCCCCGAAATTTGATACAAATACGGGAGGTACCTGGCGGCTAAGCCTTAGACGCTGGACAATCCGTTGAATTTTGCCCTCGGGCTTTATGAAGGAAGGATATAATGTCTCGAACCTGTGATCTCTGCGGGAAACACACACAGTTTGGCAACAAGGTAAGCCACGCCAAAAACCGCACCAGAAGAACCTGGAAACCCAACCTGAAAAAGGTAAAAACCGAGGTGGACGGCACCACGTTTACGGTGAAAATATGTACCCGTTGCATACGAAGCGATTTGATTCTCAAAAAGGTGCGGGTGCCCGGAAGCAGGCAGCAGTACGCGGCCGGCAACCAAGCCGCCAAAGGTAATTCCTAGGCACTCCTAGCAGAGGGATTAACGAAAAGCCCGGTTACCTTACGGCGACCGGGCTTTTGATTTGAGGAAGGGGCTACCGCGGCCTTACCAGGATCGCGAGAACCTTGGTTCCGGAGGCCCCCTTTAGCCGCTAGACCCCGTGCGCCATCATCACCCTAGCCACTTTCTCGAAGCCGGCGATGTTCGCGCCGTTTACCAGGTTGCCTGGCGTGCCGTATTCCTCGGCGGCGTTTTTCGCCGCGGCGTGAATGTTTACCATGATTCGCTTCAGCTTCTCGTCCACCTCGTCGAAGGTCCAGGCCAGTCGCTGGGAGTTCTGCGACATCTCCAGCCCGGATGTCGCCACACCGCCGGCGTTCGCCGCCTTGCCCGGGCCGTAGGCGGTTTTCGCGTCCAGGAACACCTGGACGGCGTCCGGGGTACAGGGCATGTTCGCACCCTCGGAAACCGCGACGCAGCCGTTCCTTACCAAGGCCCTGGCGCTGTCGCCGTCAAGCTCGTTCTGCGTGGCGCAGGGCAGGGCGATCTCGCAGGGCACGGTCCATATGCCCATGCAACCCTCGGTGTATTTCGCGCCCTTCACCTCGTTGGCGTACTCGCTTATCCGCTTGCGCTCGACCTCCTTCAGGCGCTTAACCAGGTCNAGGTTTACGCCGTCCGGGTCATGCACGTAGCCGCCGGAGTCGGACATGGCTACCACCTTCGCGCCAAGGCTCATGACCTTCTGCGCGGCGTAAATGGCCACGTTTCCGGAACCGGAAATGACGACCTTTCTGCCGTCGAACCCCGTGCCCCTGTCCCTCAGCATCTCGTCGCAGAAGTAGACGCAACCGTAGCCGGTGGCCTCGGTCCTGGCCAGGGATCCGCCGTACAGCAGCCCCTTTCCGGTAAGGACCCCGTGGAAGACGTTCCGGATTTTCTTGTACTGCCCGAACATGAAGCCGATTTCCCGCGCGCCCACGCCGATGTCTCCGGCCGGAACGTCCGTGTCCGCGTCGATATGCCTGGAAAGCTCCGTCATGAAACTCTGGCAGAAACGCATCACCTCGTGGTCGGACTTGCCCTTGGGATCGAAGTCCGATCCGCCCTTGCCGCCGCCCAGCATCAGCCCGGTAAGCGAATTCTTGAAAATCTGCTCGAAGCCCAGGAACTTGATAATGCTGGTGTTCACCGACGGGTGGAACCGAATACCGCCCTTGTAGGGCCCCAGGGCCGAGTTGTACTGGACCCTTATGCCCCGGTTTACCCGGACCCGACCCTTGTCGTCCGTCCAGGGAACGCGGAAGATTATCTGCCTTTCCGGCTCGACGATCCTTTCCAGGATTCCCGCGTCCTCGAATTCCGCGTTTCTCTCTATTACCGGACTCAGCGATTCCAGGACCTCGGTCAGGGCCTGGTGAAACTCGGTCTCGCCAGGATACCTCCGGGCCATGGTCTCCAGGGTTCTCGCCACATACTGACTGCTCATACGTTCTCCTTTATGTTACGCGTCGCGTCGCGCTACCTTACNCCCACAAGCTCCATCTCGAAAACCAGGAAGGCGTTCGGCGGAATCACCCCACCCGCGCCCTGNTCGCCGTAGGCCAGCTCCGGCGGAATCACGGCGACGCGCCTCTCGCCGACACGCATGTCCAGGACCATCTCGTCCCAGCCGCGTATCACCCTGCCTATTCCCACCGGGAATTCGATTGGGCGGCCGTGGGCATCGGAGCTGTCGAAAACCTCGCCGGAAAGAAGGGTTCCGGTGTAGTTTACCTGCACCGTCTGCCCAGTGGCCGGCCTGATGCCGGTTCCCTCGCGCTCCACCTGGAAGCGGATGCCGGACGCGGTCTCCGTCGCGCCGGGATGCATGTCCCGAACCCTGGCGAGATCCGCCTCGCGCTGTACCCTGGCCCTCTCGACGGCCTCGGCGGTCAGCGCGGTAAGGGCCGCGTCGAAGGCGGCCTGGTCCGCCCTGAATTCGCTCGCGTGGGGGCCGTTGCGGACAATCCTGACGGTGTTGATTCTGTCGCCCTGCCGGATCGCGTTCACCACGTCCTGTCCCTGGACCACCTGACCGAAAACGGTGTGTCGACCGTCCAGCCAGGGGGTCGGCACGTGGGTAATGAAGAACTGGCTTCCGTTGGTTCCGGGCCCGGCGTTCGCCATGGAAAGAATGCCGGGGCGGTCGTGCCTAAGCTCCGCGACTATCTCGTCCGGGAAGCGGTAGCCCGGACCGCCGGTGCCGACCCCCTGGGGGCAGCCGGCCTGGATCATGAAGTCGTCGATTACCCTATGGAAGACAAGTCCGTCGTAGAAGGGCCTTCCCTGGGTGGCGGCCATGGTGCCCTCCGCCAGCGCGACGAAATTTATAACCGTCAGGGGGGTCCGCTGGAACTCCAGGCTTAGAACTATGTCGCCCCTGCCCGTGCTTATCCTGGCGAACAACCCGTCGCCCAAGGCCTCGTTAGCTTCGCTCAAATCCGCCTCCATCATTTGTATTCCCGTCGCCGGCTGGTTGGCCGCGACCGCCTGTTGGCCGCCGGATCTAGCACAGGCGCCACCGAACATGAGGAAACCGCCGGTCGCGACGACCAGGAAAAATCTACCTATTGTTTTCATGCTTCCAGTATAGCAGATAGGCGGCCGAATGAAAACCGCCGCCTACAACAGGGCCCCCAGCAGGATGGTCAGGGTAAGGGCCAGCATTATCAGCATGAAGTTTTTCACGGCCAGGGAAAAGGTTTCCCGCTTGCTCTGCCTCCTGAAAAACGCGCGGACGTTTTTCTGCACNGGCAGAATCGTGACCAGGGTAATCAGGCACCACAGCGGCAACACGCCCAGGACGCTGGCGGCGACGATGGCGAGATAGGCGACGCAGTTCAGGGTGGCGAACAGGGCCAGGGCGTTTGGCACGCCGATGTGCCTGGCCATGGTGTAGCGGGTCGCCCTGTCGGCCTCCAGATCGCAGATATTGTTGGCGAGCATTATGTTGGCGATCAGACAGACGGCCGG
>WQRP01000143.1 GCA_009786675.1 Treponema sp.
CCTTGAGCGTTGGGCTCGCGAGACCGGCGACTTCCTTAACCACATGGATGTCGTTAACAGGATCGTTGATGATTTCTCCCTTCCCTTCCTGGGCGGGCAGAACCATTACGCGGCGTTCCTGGAGCCGGCCCGTGGTATCGATGGCGGTCTGATTCAGGGAACCGACCAGGCTATCCAGGCCCTTTTCCTTGAAGCCGTTGAACAGTACGCCAACGCCGAGGCCACGATGGAAGCGGCTCTTGCGATGTTCAGGGAGCAGGTTTCTGCCCAGCTTGGGATCAACTAAGCAAAGCTGTAAAAGCACCGGTTTGTTCGTTCGCGAATGGGCCGGTGCCTATTTTTTATAGGAGGAGGAGCTGATGGGAATGAAAATCCAGCCAGTGGGAAACACGGCAAAGTTGCAGAGGTGGGGGTACTTTTTTATTCTGCCCTTCATCGTTGTCTACGCCATTTTTAGCCTATATCCTACCTTCTATACGTTCTTCCTGGCCTTTACGGATGCCGGCGGGCTTCGGCGGACTATCAATATCGTAGGTCTCGATAATTTCGTTCGACTTGTCAATGATACGCAGTTCTGGAGGGCATTGGGGAACACGTTCATTTTGTGGGGGATGAATTTTGCCCCGCAGATTGGCCTTGCGTTCCTATTGTCCATCTGGCTTTCCGACATGAGACTAAATCTGAAACTAAGAGGCCCGTTCCGGGCGATTATATACATGCCCAACCTTTTGGCGGCGGCTTCGGTGGCGTTGCTTTTCAGGAGCCTTTTCGACTGGCCGCAGGGACCGATAAACCAGTTTCTGTTTCCGCTGGGTATCCATAGCTGGACCGAGCGGGCCGGGGAGATAGTCCCGGAGGCGATTAACTTTTTCCGCAGCGTTCCGCTTACCCGTGGGATCGTGGCGTTTATCCAGTTCTGGATGTGGTACGGCCACACCGTAATTCTTTTGATGGCGGGTATTACCAGCATTTCCACTACCTATTTTGAGGCTGCAAGGATCGACGGCGCGAACTCGTGGCAGACGACTTGGCGCATAACGCTTCCCATGCTTCGCCCCATCATTCTCTTCGTCTTGATTACCTCGATGATCGGCGGTATGCAGATGTTCGAGATACCGTTCCTGCTTACCGGGATGCGCGGCGAGCCGGATTTCTCGATTCGCACGAACATGGTTTACATGTTCAACATTGGTTTCCAGGGAGTGAACGACCGCGCCTACGCGGCGGCCATATCCGTGGGGGTTTTCTTTATAACCCTGGTCCTTGCGTTGATTATCTTCTTCTTCTTGCAGGATCGTTCCGACATTAGCAAAAAGAAGGGGGGCTGATTTATGGCTTCGTACAAAACGGCTCTCAATCTACAAAGGGCCTTTATCTATGTGCTGATGGCGGTTCTTACGCTTCTGGCTCTGATTCCGATTTACATCATGCTTATCAACGCGACGCGTTCGACCGAGGAAATAAACGCGGGGATTGCGCTGTGGCCAAGCGGTTACATAGCGCACAACTGGAATGCGCTGACCCGTGGATGGGGTATCGGCCAGATTGCCCGGGGTTTCTATAACAGTGTCATTATCGCGCTGTCCACGACCGTGCTTAACGTGTATTTTTCCGCCATGACCGCGTACGGGCTTCATGTGTACAGGTTTAAGGGACGGAACATTTTGTGGGCGGCCATTCTTATAATCATTATGTTGCCGGCTTCGCTTTCGTTCATGGGCTTTTTCCAGCTTATGGCGAATATGGGTTTGTTGGACAATTACATCCCGCTTATCATTCCCGCGATAGCCGGGGCCGGGTCGGTGCTCTTTATAAGGCAGTACATGGCCACGATTACGTCCGAGACCCTGATTGAGGCGGCGCGGATCGACGGGGCGAACGAGTTTTACGTGTTCAACAAGATAGTGCTTCCGATTCTTACCCCGGCTTTGGCGGCACAGTCCATCTTTACGTTCGTGGGTTCCTGGAACAACTTTTTCGCGCCCTTCGTGCTTATTTCCAGTCGCGAGTTGTACACCCTGCCCATGCTTGTGCAGATGCTTCGCGGCGACATATTCCGTACCGAATTCGGCGGCATCTATCTGGGAATCGCGATTTCCATTGTGCCGATCATCGTCTTTTACGCCTTCATGTCCCGGTTTATTATTTCCGGCTTGACCTTGGGCGGTGTTAAAGAGTAACTTGCTCGTAAACATGGAGCGCTGAAACCGCTCTTGATAAAAATTTTTGGAGGCATATAATGGCTAACGACTATTTCGTGGGAAATCAGGAATATTTCCCCGGCATCGGAAAGATCAACTACGAAGGCCCGAAAAGCGATAACCCGCTGGCGTTTAAGTATTACGATCCCGACAAGGTGATTGCCGGCAAGAAGATGAAGGATCATCTTCGCTTTGCCGTGGCGTACTGGCACAGTTTCTGCGCCGACGGCAACGATCCCTTTGGTAACGCGACCCTGGTCCACCCCTGGGCGGGAAAAAGCCCCATGGAAACGGCCGAACGCAAGGTTGACGCGGCCTTCGAGTTTTTCACGAAGCTCGGCGCGGAATACTATGCCTTCCACGATCGCGACATTGCCCCCGAGGGCGCGACCCCGGCGGAAAGCGAGAAGAACCTGATGGCGATTGTCGCCAAGGCGAAGGAGCGGCAGGACAAGACCGGCGTGAAGCTTCTGTGGGGAACGGCCAACTGTTTCTCGCACCCGCGCTACATGAACGGCGCGGCGACCAACCCGGAATTCGGGGTTCTGACAATCGCGGCCACGCAGGTCAAGGCGGCGATTGACGCCACGATCGCGCTGGGCGGCGAGGGCTACACTTTCTGGGGCGGCAGGGAAGGCTACATGAGCCTGCTGAACACCGACCTGAAGCGCGAAAAGGAAAACCTGGCGCGCTTCCTTACGATTTCCCGCGACTACGCCCGCAAGCAGGGCTTTAAGGGCATGTTCTACATCGAGCCCAAGCCGATGGAACCGTCCAAGCACCAGTACGACTTCGACGTGGAAACCGTCGCTGGCTTCCTCCGCTTCTATGGCCTGGACAAGGACTTCCGCATGAACATCGAGGCGAACCACGCCGAGCTTGCAAGGCACGACTTCGTCCACGAGCTTGAGACCGCCGCCGCCATGGGCCTTTTCGGTTCGGTGGACGCGAACAGGGGCGACACGCAGAACGGCTGGGACACCGACCAGTTCCCGATCAGCTACTACGAGACCTCGCTGGCGATGTACGCGATTTTGAGGGCCGGGGGCTTTACCACCGGCGGCCTTAACTTCGACGCGAAGATTCGGCGCAACTCGGTGGATCCGGCGGATCTGTTTATCGGACACATCGGCGGCATGGACAGTTTCGCCGTGGGTCTGGAGGTCGCCGACAGGATGATCAAGGACGGCAAGCTCAGCGGCTTCGTGAAGAACCGCTACGCCTCGTTCGATTCCGGCGACGGCGCGAGGTTCGCGAAGGGCGAGCTGGATCTTCCGGCCATGGCGAAACTCGGAAGCGACTACGGGAAAATCGGAATGACCAGCGGCAAGCAGGAATACCTTGAGAACCTGGTGAACCAGTATCTGCTTGGCCTTTAGTCGGTCCGTGGTATAGAACGCCCCGCTGGATGGGGTATGGAAGGCCCTTGGGGCCCGGTTAGGTGCCGGGCGGCAGGGGCCTTTTTTTATATGGAATCATGGGGGGACGAATGGATTTTGACATCGGTTTGGAGGAGCGGCGGGTTCTGCTGGCGATG
>WQRP01000144.1 GCA_009786675.1 Treponema sp.
GCCATCTGGATCTCGCTCGCCCTGCCTTCCATTATCTCGTCCATTACGGCCTCGGCGGTCTGGTAGGACAGGTTTTCGCGCCTTGCCGCCTGTTGGATCGCTTCTTTTATCATTTGCCACCCCGTGGATTTGTTACTGTGCATAGAAACGCATGTTTCTTTGTACAGTAACATAGTGGCTTTGTCAAGCCGCCACCCCAAGGGGCTCGACGAATCACCATTGGTGTCGACGCATAGGAAATAAGCAAATATTTCACTTGACAGCTTGAGCCGCAGGCGATACCCTTTAAAATAGCTGGCAGATTATCACCCAAGGCGTAGGGTTGGGCGTAGTCTGTAAAACACAGAGTGAATTTTCATAAAATGGCCGGTTTTAGTTTTTCGACACCGTTGCTTTTTCCCTCACCCAGGCAGATTTTTTGCATCATTCCGGAGGATCGAAAATGGGTGAAAGGAGAAAATCTTCCCTTGCGGCCAAGATCGCCGTAATCTGCCTTGGCGTAACGTTTCTGACCGCGGGCCTGCTTTCCGCGGTGTTTATCATCAACGCGAGAAGAATCATACAACAACAGGCAACAATTAGCACGGTGGACAACGTCCACGCCCTGCGGGATCAGCTTGTCGCGCGCTTTGCCGAATGGGAGGCGCTCGTCAGGTTTACGGCGGTCGCCGCCTCGTCGGTTATAACCCAGGATCCTTTCGACCACGCGGATCTGCAGGTTTTGTTCAGGCGGGTTTCGGATCTCGAACCGGACGTGAAACTTGTGTACGCCTCCAGCAACGTGCGCTGGACCGAGCCGGACGGTTTCGTCGTTCGCGAGGACGGGCTTCTTCCCCCGTTCGCCTGGGACAACAGGGAGCGCCCCTGGTTCCTCGCGGCAAAGGCGAATCCGGGGATCGGGAACATCGGGCACTCCGATCCCTATTTCGACGCCATAACCGGGGAGCTTACGATATCCGTCTCGACCAACATATACGACCAGGCTGGCCGGGATCTGGGCGTTATCGCCGCCGACGTGGGTCTCGCGTTTCTGAACGCGCTTCTTGACGAAAAGGCCGTCATGCCGGAACACAGCATCGTCCTAATCGACAGGCGGGGGCGCTTTATCACGCACGCTGATATAGACGCGGTTTTGACCGCCGATTTTTTCGGCGATTCCGGGCTTACGCGTTACCGTAACGACGTTCTTGGCCGGCCATCTTTTATGTCCTACGGCCGGGACGTTTTTATCTATTCCGAGGTTATCCCGGGCCTTGACTGGATTCTGGTCTCGGTCATCCCCGTGGCGGCGATTTTCGCGGAAATGAACCGGTTCGTGCTGCACATGATTCTTGTCGGCGTAGCGCTTTTGGCGGTGGCGGCGATTGTGTCAACGCTGTTCACGCACAGGGAACTTATCGTTCCTATCCGCAACATAAACCGCGCCGCGACTTCCCTTGTCGGCATGGACTTTGGCGTGGACATCAAAAAAACGGAAAACGACGAGATCGGCGAGATTCAGGACTCGATGATAAAGATCCGCGACAACCTTAAAAAGGGCATCGAGGACATACGCACCACCCACGACAAGGACATGCGCGCCATGCGGGAACAGCAGGCCGCGTTCAGGGAAAGAACCCAGGCGATTCTGGACGCATCGCCCCTGGTGTGCGCCATCTACAACGGGGACGGCGACATCGTGGACGTGAACAGGGAGGTCGTGAACATGCTGGGAATTCCCGACCAGAAAACGTTCGTCAGCAACTACAACAGGTTTTTGCCGAAGTCCCAGCCGGACGGCTCCGACTCGGTCGCGAAAAGCATGGAAATGCTGAAAAACGCCATGCGCGACGGCAACGCGCGTTACGAGTGGACGTACATGCACAACGACGGATCGATGGTTCCCACCGAGGAAATCGTCAACCGCATCAACATTGACGGCAAGCCCCACGCCATCGTCTACAGCCGCGACCTGCGCGACTACTACAGGGAAAGGGAGAAGGACAGGATTGTGCAGGGTAAGCTGCAGGCCATGATGGGGCAGTTTAACGAGTATGTCGAGGAACAGTCCGCCTCGGTCGCGACCTCGTCATCGGCCACCGAGGAGATGATCGCCAACGTCCGGTCCGTCACGGACACCCTGTCCAAAAACACGCAGAACGTGAGGGAGCTGGAGGAGGCCTCCGTGGCCGGGCACAGGAGCCTTAGCGAGGTTGTCGCCGACATCCAGGGGGTCGTGCGCGAGTCCGAGTCCCTTCTGGAAATCAACGCGGTGATGCAGAACATCGCCAGCCAGACGAACCTGCTTTCGATGAACGCCGCGATCGAGGCCGCCCACGCCGGGGAATCCGGGCGCGGCTTCGCGGTGGTCGCGGACGAGATACGCAAGCTGGCGGAATCGGCCAGCAGGCAGTCCAAGACGATCGGCGGGGTGCTGAAGAGCATCAAGGGATCCATCGACAAGATAACCAAGTCAACGGACGTCGTGCTGGGCAAATTCGACGCGATAGAGGACGGGGTGAAAACCGTGGCGGTACAGGAAGACAGCGTACTGAACGCCATGGAGGAACAGGGGCACGGGGGCAAGCAGGTACTGCGGGCGGTGGGCAGCGTGAACGACGTTACCCACAAGGTAAAGGAAGCCGCGCGGCGGATGGTCGAAACCAGCAGGGAGAACATGCACAAAGCCGACGACTCCGACACCCGGGCCTTTACCGACGCCCTTACGGGTGTTCGCAACAGGGAATACTTTATGGAAACCGCGGAACAGGAACTGCGCTATTGCGTTGAGCAGAACCGCGACTTTTACCTTGCCATGTTCAGCATCGACAACCTAAGGCAGATCGCCGACACCCACGGCAACGACATGCGGGACGAGGTATTGAAGGTCATGACAATGCGCGTCCGCAACGGCCTGAAGCAGGGAACCCTGCTGGCAAGGTACGGTGACGAGGAATTCGTGATCTCGCTACCCAACGTCAGGCACGGAACCGCCGTAAAACTTGTCGAGCAGGCGCAGAAGAAGATCAAGGACGCGCCTTTCGCGACAAGGGGCCTGCAACTTGACGTGAGCATTTCCTTTGGTCTCGCTTCCAAGACGCAATCGCTCGCGGGGATTATCGCCAACGCGCAGAAGGCTCTTTCCAGCGCGAAGGCGGCGGGGAGGAATGAGATGGCTTCCTTTGGGTAGCAATGCGGGGCTGACGCCGTTGCGCGATCATCCAAATGAAGATGAAAAGACGAGCCTGTCTTAATTCCCCCCTTGACAAACCCCCCGCGTTTCTGTATACAGAAACGGAGGTATCCTTATGACAATCAGACCGTCGCTGGAAGAGGCGAGGGGCATCGCCGAATCCGGGCAGTACCGCATGGTACCGATCAGCGCGGAAATGTACTCGGACATGGTTACGCCTATCGACGTGCTTAGAAAACTGAAAAACGTCAGCCGGCACTGTTTTATCCTTGAAAGCGCGGAAGACACGAAAAACTGGGGCAGATATACCTTCCTGGGCTTCGACCCATCGATGGAGATTACCTGTCTCGACGGCGTGATGGGTGTCAAGTCGAACGCCGGGCAGGGCGGGGCGAGTTCCTTCGAGACGGACAATCCAAACATACACATACAGGAAATTCTGGACTGGCACAAAAGCGCGAAGCTGGACTTCCTGCCGCCATTTACCGGGGGGCTGGTCGGGTATTTCGCCTACGACTACGCCAAGTACGCCGAGCCGTCGCTGAAGCTGGACGCCCGCGA
>WQRP01000145.1 GCA_009786675.1 Treponema sp.
GCCAGAGAATACCGGTGCCGATGTTCTTTTCCATCATCTTGGAGAACAGATGCAGCCTTCGCCTGTCGGCCAGGGTCGCAAGGCTTATCGCGACACCGCGCCGCCCCGCCCTGCCCGTCCTGCCAATGCGGTGGACGTAGGTTTCCCGGTCGTTGGGAAGATCCCAGTTTATTACGTGACTCAAATGCTCGATGTCCAGACCCCTGGCCGCGACATCCGTGGCGACAAGTATCGCCGGCTCGCCGCCCTCCACGGCGCGGTGCAGACGGAAACGCCGCAGGGTACGCTCGCGGACTTCCTGCGAAAGATCGCCGTGTATCGCCTCGGCGGGATAGCCCGCCTCGACCAGCCTGCGGGCAAGCTCGTCCGTTTCCACCTTGGTGGCGCAGAAAATAAGCCCGTAGAATTCGGCCGCGCTGTCTATAACCCGCCTTACCGCCTCAAGCTTGTCCTCTCGCTTTACGAGCATACAGAACTGGTCAACCAAAGGCTTTTCGTCGTCGGGCGCGGTATCGACTATGATTTCCGCGTCCCCGATGTGCTTCCGTATAACCTTTAGAATGGGATCCGGCATGGTGGCCGAAAAAAGGGCAATGTGCAGCGAGCGCTTGGCCTGCTCACCGTCGCGATTGCCGGCCTGAACCGCCGCCAGAATCTTCTCGACATCCTCGAAAAAACCCATGTCCAGCATCTCGTCGGCCTCGTCCAGAATGAACCAGTCCACCGACGAAACGTCCAGCGACTTGCGCTCCATGAGATCCATGACGCGCCCCGGAGTCCCCACCACGATTTCGGTGCCCCGNCTNAGATCCATTATCTGGTTCCGTATGGAAGCACCNCCGTANACGGCNGTAACCCTGGGATAGTTCCCCGAAACCAGGGAGGCTATTTCCCTTGCAACCTGCAAGGCAAGCTCCCGGGTGGGGGCAAGAATAAGGGCGCGCGGGGCGTGACCCGCCTGGGTCAGCCTNTCGATTAACGGAATGCCAAAGGCGGCGGTCTTTCCGGTCCCCGTGCGGGCCTTAACGATACAATGGCCNTCGTCGGCAAGCAGCCTGGGAAGCGCGATTGTCTGAATTGTGCTGGGTCCAGCCCAGCCTTTACGTGCAATTGCCTGAAGCATAGCCTCGGACAAGCCGAAAGAGGAAAATGTATGGTTTTCGTCAACTGTCATATAAAATTAACGGGCAGGCGGCTAGGTGCATAACTAGTTGCTCCTGCCCGTATCCTTGTTTATTACTTCCGCGTTTTACAGCAGAGGCGCCGGAATCAATGCCTGTTCCGTTTCCTTGTCAAAGTAGCGCGCCTTCTCCATCCTGGGGATAAAGGTCGCGGTGTCGCCAACCTTGAACGTAAAGTGGGGCTCGGTACGGGCAACCAAAGGCTGGGTGCCGGTGGAAAGCCACAGGTGCGTGTCCGCGCCCAAGGGCTCGACCACGGTTACCTTCGTGCTAAAGCTGTTGTTCCCGCCGCTCTGGGTATAGTCCAGATCCTCCGGGCGAATGCCGAAGTGAACCTGCTTGTTGATTTGCCCCTTAAGGTACTCGACATGACCCGGATCGGGCTTGATCCTGAACGAATCCTTGCCCTCGGCCAGAACCATCGCGCCGTTTTCTTCCAATACAGTAACGGTAAGGAAGTTCATGGGCGGGGATCCGATAAAGCCGGCGACAAACTTGTTGGCCGGGTGGTTGTACAGGTGCAGGGGCGCGCCAATCTGCTGGATAAACCCGTCCTTCATTACGACAATCTTGCTGGCCATGGTCATGGCTTCCACCTGGTCGTGGGTAACGTAGACTATGGTCGCGTTCAGGCGAAGGTGAAGGCTGGAAAGTTCCGCGCGCATCTGGACGCGCAGCTTCGCGTCAAGGTTGGAAAGCGGCTCGTCGAAAAGGAAGACCTTGGGGTTACGGACAATGGCGCGACCCACCGCGACGCGCTGCCTCTGGCCGCCGGAAAGGGCCTTGGGCTTGCGGTCAAGAAACTTCTCTATATCAAGGATTTTCGCCGCGTCCTTGACCCGCCTTTCTATCTCGTCCTTCGGCACCTTCTTTATTCGAAGGCCGAAAGCCATGTTTTCGTAAACGTTCATATGGGGATACAAAGCGTAGTTCTGGAACACCATCGCTATGTTTCTGTCCTTGGGCGGAACGTCGTTCATAAGCTCGCCGTCGATATACAGCTCGCCCTCGGTAATGTCCTCCAGACCGGCAATCATACGGAGNGTGGTGGATTTACCACAGCCCGACGGCCCTACNAGTACGACAAATTCCTTGTCCTCGATCGTGATGTTGGCGTTCTCGACGGCGCGGACATTGCCCTCGTACACCTTCCCGATACTTTTCAGTTCCACTTTTGCCATGTTATGGCCTCCCTACAGGGTTATTTTATTACGCCCTTCCGCTGGGGAAGCGCGGTATTGTCCATTTTAGGCACCAGGGCAAGTTTTGTCAATAGCTAGTTTCCCCATTGGCCCCCGGGCGCGCCTAACGTCCTCCCGCATGGCGCAACGGCTGGTTGCCGTTCCAGGCGACAAAGGTCCTTACCGACCAGTGGTCCTTTCGGGTGTCAGGAAAACCCTCGAAAGATCCCCTCTCCCTTACGCGGGAAAAAATAGTGCCCAGAGATATGCGCCGCGAAACAAGGTGCGAGAAACTGACGTCAAAAAAGCGCCATCTGGTAAAACCCTGCGTAAGCTCGCTGGTTCCGGGAAAAGGCCACATTACATAGTGAAAACCGCTGACATCAATCCTGCTTCGCCTGCCGATTTCCAGACCGGACGAATGCTTCAGGTTAAAGCCGAAGCCAAAATTGTTAAGCTCGTGCGTAAGCCGATCGTCGCCATAATCGGGCCGCCTTGGCCTGCCCGCAGGGTAGTGGAACTTGGACGCGCCGAAAAAGGTAAAGCCCGCGTGCGTACTTGTCCGCCAGATCGTTTCCGGCCCGACGCCGGGCAACAGGATCTGCCTGTGCTTTGCCGTCCAGCCCAGGGCGCTGCTGTACATGTCGATGGTGCCGTCGGTTATGCCGTGCTGCCCGATCGAGGCAAAGTCCATGTGCAGCGAAAGCCCGGTGCTTAGGGACGTCCTTTCGGTGTGCAGGGGCGAAAACGAGAACAGGTAGCCGTCGGCAAAAATCCGGAAGTCCTTGTGGTTGCCGAGGTCCATGCCAAAGGAGGTGGCCAGCTCGAAATGCCTGAAGGGAACCCAGGTGTTCTGCACGAAGGGATCGCCGTAGACAATCCTGAAGCCCACGTCGGCCAGAGGCCCCCTATGGAAAAACCTTTCGGCATGGCCGCCCGAACCTGAAACGGAATAGTAGGTGCTACCGAAAGCGGCCGCCAGGTATACCCGCATGTCGTAAAAGTTATTTTCGACCCGGGGCGGCTCCCACCCGGTTACAAGGCTTTGGAAACCGGCGGCCGGGTTAATCAGGAAGGCCAGGGGCATCGGGATCCCCGCGGCGCGAGCCTGCAGGAACAGTCGGTACGTAATCTCCCCCAGGACTATGCCGGCCGGAACCGTGGTATAGAAATCGTTTATGGACGAAAGCTGGCTCTCGCCGAACAGTTCCCACGCGGCGCTGCCGAAGGCGGCGAAAAATATGGAACCGTAGAA
>WQRP01000146.1 GCA_009786675.1 Treponema sp.
GTCATCGACGTGCTATACCATACCGTGTTGGGTGCGGAAAGGCCCCCATATGTCGGGCTGAATGCCATTAGGATGGCTTTTTTGCATAATGAGGTTCCCGTGCTGCTTGCGAATATTTTTTCCCGCATTCAGATAAACATGATTGACCGGTTTGCAGCGATTTTCGGCGGTTACCTTGCCTCGCTTGCGATTAGGCTTGTTATGGAAAAACTAAAAGCCACGAACCCCGCTGCTATTCGGTAAACTATATCCGCGCAAAGGGATTCCCATTCCGTGCCTTTCCAGGGCATTCCGTGCTATACTCCCACTGGAACCAAACGCATATGGAAAAAACGAAAGTCGCCATCGTCGGCCTTGGCCGCATCGCGAGCCTGCTTGAGGACGACGCCCTGCGGGAAAAACCCTGCACCCACGCCGGCGCAATCGCCGCCAATCCCGACTGCGATCTTGTCGCAGGCTGCGATCTTGACCAGGAACGTCGCAGGCTGTTCGCGGAAAGATGGCAGGTACCGGTATACGCCGATACCACCGAAATGCTAAAGGCCCACAAGCCGCAAATCCTTGCAATCGCAACACATCCGGACAGCCATTACCGATATTGCAGGCTCGCCGTGGACATGGGCGTTCCGGCGGTAATATGCGAGAAACCACTGGCGGACACCGTTCGCCAGGCTCGCGGGATTGCCGGGCTTTCACGAAAAGGGGCGGTCATCATAACCAACCATGAACGCCGCTACTCGGGAGATTACGTTCGAGCCAGGGCAATCCTTGGCGGCGGGGAACTGGGGCGGCTTTTAAGCGTAAGGGCCGTTCTTTACATGGGTAGGACGAAGCGGCTTCTGGACGTTTTCTGGCACGACGGCACACACCTTGCCGATGCGGTCATGTTCCTTACCAATTCGGTACTTAAACATCGCCGGCACTGGGGCGCGAAACTTACCGCCACCGCCGGCACCGCCTGGCTGGAAGGGGAACTCCNGGGCGGTTCCGGGGAGAGCCCGATTCCGGTTGTCATGGAAGTGGGGGCGGGGCGGGATCACTTGGTTTTCGAGATGGAATTCTCCTGCGAAAAGGGCAGACTTAGGATAGGCAACGGGGTTTTCGAGGTCCAGGAAAGTGCTCCCAGCCCCTACGCCGAGCAGTTCCGTTCCCTTAGACACACCGGGGAGGTCTTCGCCGGGCCCACCGGTTACTTCGCCAACATGGTAAAGGACGCGGTCGCCTGTGTGCGGGACCCCGAAAGGCGGCCGGTGTCGGGTGCCGCCGACGGGTTGCGGGTAATCGAATACCTTAATTCGGTAAAGGCTTGGCGGCGTTAGAAAGCGTTCCGTTGTAACTACGTTGCCCCGTCCGTGGTTTTTTGCTATCATATGGAACAGACATTGGAATCGGTATGAAAAACAGACAAAAACTTTGCATTTACTGCGCCTTTCTGGCGCTGGCCGTTTCGGTTTTCTCCTCCTGCTCCTCAAGACTGGGCTGGGGCGTGCTTCTTTGGGCCTCGGACGATCCCTTCGTCCCGTCCGGGACGGTTCTGCCCGTGTATATCCGGTCCAACATCGACGGGGTATGGGTTGTCGGCCTTCCCGACGGTATGCGTACCAGCTCCGGGTTGGACAAGATGGAGGTTCCCATCGCCCACCTGGAACTTGTGGGCAACAGGGCAAGGGCGGATGCCCACGCGCAGGGCTTCGCTCCCTTCGCGCTGACTTACGCGGAAAACCTGCAGGCGGGTCTGCCGATCCGGGCCAACCCGGACAACAACGCCCGGCGGGTTTACCGTATGCGCGAGGGCGACATAATCAAGGTGCTTGGCGTGTCGGCAAGGGGCGTTCCGCCTTTGGGCGTTACGGGTGCGCCGCTGCCCGGCCAGTGGTACAGGGTGCTTACAGAGGACGGAACCGTCGGCTACACCTTTTCCTATCGGCTAAGGTTTTTCGAGCATGTCGGCGGGACGCTTGCCGCCCCGGACTTTGTGGCGCACGAAAGCCCCTCCGGTTCCGATCTGGACCTGCTTATGTCAAGGACCTGGCTTCCGGAATCGTACCTTACGATGGTAAACTCCGGGGTTATCAACCTTGAGGAGCTTTCCCGCCGGTGGCACTTCAACCCCGGGCGGGACACCAACGTCGCGCATGTCGTAATGCCCGGCATCAACCAGCTTTTTCCCTTTACGGGCATCGTTCCCAGCGGGAGCCGCGCATGGCGTTTCGAGGGAACGCCCCTTTCCGCGCAGTTGCGTTCGGACACGGTTCTTTCGGTGCAGTTTACCGAGGCCGGCGGGGCGGTAAGGAACCTCACTTTTGTCTCGCTGCCCGTTGACATCGACGACCTTATCGCCGGGGAGATCGCCCGTCGCGCGAGCCTGCACGGGGAGATCTTCAGGCACGGGCCGGTCTTTACCAGCAGCAACTTCGGCACCATCGTCTTCGGCGAGGACGGGGCTTTCTCGTGGAGGGGCTTCGACCTTCTTGTTCCCCAGCACATCCCCCGGGGGGCGCAGGGATACGGGACGGTTTCGATGGACCTGTTCCTTTCCCCCGCGCTGGAAAACCATTACGACGGGGCGTTCACGATGCGCTTTGCGGGAAGCGATGGAAGGGAAGTAGCGAGCCTGCGCTCCATGTACACGCTTGACAGTCAGGGCTTTAGGATCGAGATTGTCCCGGAATCGAGCATCGACGGGGTTACCGTCGCCCGCCGGGCCTCGTCGCCCATGGTTCTGTTCTTTTTCGCGGACGACGGCGACACCGAGATCGCCGGCGCGGAGGCCGCGGGCACGAGCGACCTTCTGTAAAAGCGGGACACGGTGGCTTTCGTCCAGTTCTCCAAGGTTTCCCTTGCTTTCGGCGACCGCGACATTCTAAAGGACGTGAGCCTCCGACTCGCGGCCGGGTCGCGGGCCTGTCTCGCCGGGGCCAACGGTTCCGGGAAATCGACTTTAATGAAAATAATCGCCGGGGAGATCCCGGCGGACTCCGGGGATCGCGCCGTGCAGAAGGGCACCCGGGTTTCCTACCTGCCCCAGTCCGGGATTGTCCACCACGGCAAAAGCCTGCGGGACGAGGCCGAGACCGCGTTCGCCCCGATGCAGGCGATGATTGCCGAGGCGGAACGGATCGGCGGCGTGCTGGAGGGGGCGAAAAGCGACGAGGGGTCGGTACGGTCGCTTCTGGAGGAACACCACCGCCTACAGGAGCAGCTTGAGAACTCCGGCTACTACCGCAGGGAAGCGATGATCGCATCGGTACTCTCCGGCCTTGGTTTTTCGCCCGGGGATCTGGAACGGGACACCGGGGAGTTCTCCGGCGGCTGGCAGATGCGTATCGCGCTGGCGAAGGTTCTGCTGGAACAGCCGGACATCCTGCTTCTGGACGAACCCACCAACTATCTGGACATAGAGGCCCGCTCATGGCTGGAGGGCTGGCTCGCCAAGTTCCCCGGCGGCTGCCTCTTGGTTTCCCACGACCGCTACTTTCTGGACGTTACCATAAACGAGGTCTACGAGGTCTTCCAGGGAAACCTGAAACGCTACGCCGGCAACTACACCGCCTACGAGAAAACCCGAAAGATGGAGCTTGAGGGCCTGTTG
>WQRP01000147.1 GCA_009786675.1 Treponema sp.
CAGGATCGCCGGGTCGTACTCGATCAGGATGCTGCCGGTTACCGGGTTTATCTCCACCTTGGTCACGCCGGGGATCTCCAGGGCCCTGGCTTTCGCGCTTTCGGCCAGGGCAAGGTGGTTTTTCAGTTCCCGCAGGCGCAGCCTTATGCGCCCGGGGACGAAGCTGACAAGCACTACTTGGACTCCTTCAGGACCGGCCGCATGGCGTTCATGCTTAGCACTATGCTGGTAAGGTTATGCAGCCAGATTGAACGACTGCCGCCGGACCTGCCCGTCACGGGACCTTCCAGAAGGCCCATCAGGATGAAAATACTGTTAAGAATTATCGCGGCATGGGTGTTCACGTTGATTCGCTTCATTACCCGTTGCGATATGAGTCTGGCGACTACCAGCGGGTAAAGGCCCGATTCCTTCAGCGTTATGTCGGCGGTCTCGCAGGCGAGATCCGCGCCGTCCTTCATGGCGATTCCAACGGTGGCGGCACTCATCGCCGGCGAGTCGTTCATGCCGTCGCCGACGAAGGCAACCCGGCATCCCCTGTCCCGCAGGTTTCTGACGATCGCGGTTTTGTCCTGCGGCAAAAGGCCGCCNCGACCGCCGTCAAGCGANAGNTCGCGGGCGATCCTNGCGGCGGTGCTTTCGTTGTCCCCGGACAAAAGGTACATCCGTTTTATGCCCAGGCAGCGAAGCATGGCGACCACCTCCGCCGCCTCCGGACGCACCGGATCCTTGATCAGCAGTATGGCGACGAGCCTGTTTTCCTGCGCCAGATAAAGCACGGAGTAGCCGTCCCCGGCCGCCCTTTCCTCGTCCTCTTTCGCCGGGGAAAGGTCGATGCCCTCGTCCTCGCCTATGAAATGCCGCGAGCCGATTACCGTATGCTTTCCCTGGTACTCGGTGGCTATGCCGTGCGCGGCGATGTACTTTACCGTGGAGTGTTCCTCCGTGTGCGGGACGTTGTGGGCCAGCGCCGCCGCCACGACAGCCTTCGCCACCGGATGCGGGAAATGCTCCTCCAGACAGGCGGCGATTTTCAGCGCCTCCCTTTTGGAAAAGCCGTGGTACGGAACGATGCGCTCCAGCGCAGGGGTGGACATGGTGAGGGTTCCGGTCTTGTCGAAAACGACCGTGTCGCAGGCGGCGAACTGTTCCAGCGGCGCGCCGCCCTTAAAGAACACGCCGTTGTACAGGCCCTCCCGTATGGCCGCCAGAAAAGCCAGCGGCGTGGACAGTTTTATCGCGCAGGAATAGTCCACGGACAGCACGGAAACCGCCTTTGCGGGGTTGCGGGTAAGAAGAAAGGTAAGGGCGGCGGCGGCGAAGGTAAAGGGCACGGCCTTGTCCGCGGTTTTGCTCGCCCGGATTTCCGTGTCGGCCTTCGCCCCCTCGCCCTCCTCTATAAGCGCGATTATCTGCTCGTAGCGCGTGTTTTTGCCCTTGTCCCGTACCTCGGCGACGATTTCCCCTTCCTCCATAACGGTTCCCGCGTGGACGGTCGCGCCGACGGCCTTTTCCACGCCCAGGGGTTCCCCGGTAAGGGCCGCCTCGTTCACGATGGCCCTGCCCTCGACGACCTTTCCGTCTATGGGGATCAGCCCCCCGGAACGCAGGACTATCATGTCGCCGGGCCGCAGCTCGCCGTAGGGTATCTGCCGATCCGGGCCGTCCCCGTCGCGAATCCATACCTGCCCGACGTTCAGGGAAAGCGCGGCGGCAAGGTTTTCGTGGGAACGCTGCTTCGCCCAGGCTTCCAGGTACTCCCCGGTTTTAAGCAGCATTATAAGCGTGGACGCGCCGTTGACGTTGCCCTGGGCCAGGGACGCGCCGACGGCGGCCGCGTCCAGAACCGGCACGTCCAGCCTGGAATTGGCCAGGGACTTCAGGCCCTCGGCGAAAAAGGGGATTGCCTCCACGGTGGTGAACAGGGGCTTCAGGGATCTGGGCTTCAGAAGGCGGAAAAGCTGGTAGCCGACGTAGGCCCAGGCCAGTTTTTCCTTCTGCCTTTTCGCCGCCGCGCCCGTGACGGGCTTTGGGGGTTTCAGGTCCAGAATCGCCCGGTGGATTGCCCGTTCCGACGTTACGCCGGTGTCGTAGAGGACAAGGACGCTGCCGGTCTTTGGGCTGAACCCAACGCTTTTAACCCCCGCCATGCCGGAAACCTGGGAGGCGATACCGTCGGCGGGGCCTTCGGTGGGAGCGACGCGAAACCGCGCCCTTCCGGGCAGGGAATGGACCAGAACGACGCGCATCGCGACTAGGCCCCGGGGGACTGCTCGACCTTGCGCTTCGCGTCCGCCTCGGCCAGAAGGTCCTCCGCCGATTCCTTGACGATTTCCGCCGCCTCCATGGCCCTGTCCTTCAGGTCCATAACGCTGCCCAACGCCTTGGTGCAGACCTCGCGAATCTCCTTGGAGTTTTTGTACACCAAGGCACCGACCACCGCCCCGCCCAAAAAGACGAGGCCGTATTTCCACAAATTGCCCATTTGTTCCTCCTAAACCAGCCATATTCAGGTTAGCTTGACCTAACTTGCTTGTCAAGCTCCCGCCCGCCAGGGCTTTTGACAAACGCGCCAGGGTAGGGTAGAGTGGGTAAAGGAGAAATTCCGATGGAACCAAAATATCTGTTTCCGAGCGATTACATGTGCGATCCCTCCGTTCACGTTTTTAACGGCAGGTTGTACATTTACCCGTCACACGACTGGGAAAGCGGCGTTCCCATGAACGACAACGGCGACCACTTCAACATGAGGGACTACCACGTCCTTTCCATGGACGACGTGGAGAACGGCGAGGTNACCGATCACGGCGTATCCCTGGCCGTCAGCGATATCCCCTGGGCGGGTCGCCAGCTGTGGGACGGCGACGTGGCGCACAAGAACGGCAAGTATTACATGTACTTTCCCCTGAAGGACAGGAACGACGCGTTCCGCGTCGGNGTGGCCGTCGCCGATCGTCCGGAGGGTCCNTTCGTCCCCCAGCCCGACCCCATACGCGGCAGCTACAGCATCGACATCGCGGTCTGGGAGGAAAACGGGTCGCACTACATGTACTTCGGCGGCATCTGGGGCGGCCAGCTCCAGCGGTACCGCGACAACAAGGCCCTGGAGACCGGGGGAACCTATCCGGCGGACGACCAGCCGGCGATTCCGGCCAGGGTGGTCAGGCTTGGCGACGACATGCTCCAGTTCGCCGAGGAGCCGCGCCCGGTGGTCATCCTGGACAAGGACGGCAGGCCCATAACCCAGGGCGACAACAAGCGCCGTTTCTTCGAGGCCCCCTGGCTGCACAAGTACAACGGCAAGTATTATTTTTCCTATTCCACCGGTGACACGCATCTGCTGTGCTACGCCACCGGCGACAATCCNTACGGGCCGTTCACCTACCAGGGTGTCATCCTGACCCCGGTCAAGGGCTGGACGACCCACCACTCGATCGTGGAGTTCAAGGGCAAATGGTACCTTTTCCACCACGACTCCGGCCCCAGCGGAAAGACCTGGCTCAGGAGCCTGAAGGTCCGGGGCCTGACCCACAACCCGGACGGCACGATTCAAACCATGGACGGCGGCGGGACGGGCCAGGA
>WQRP01000148.1 GCA_009786675.1 Treponema sp.
TACCGAGGCGACCAATGCGTGCCGGTAGTTTCCGGTTCTGTCCGCCCAGTAGCCAAACGCGAAAGGCCCGACTATGCCCGCCCCGGAAAAAACACCCAAGAGTATTCCCACCCAGATGGGGCTGTAACCCATGTCCCGCAACATGATCGCAAGGTACGGGGCCGTCACCGCAGGAACGGCAAACATGAACACGTACGATGGTATGAAACGGTTTTCCCGCGAACGGTTTTCGCTCTGGATCGGTGTCGCCTGTGTCATCTAAAAACAGCCGCCTACATCACTTCAAGGAAGGGCACGCAGATCATTTCCAGCGCGTCGCGCAGTACCCGCAACACCGCCCGCGAAAGGCCGAGCCTTGCAAGGGACAGTTCGGGATTGTCCGTGTTCAGGATTGGGCAGTCGTGGTAGAAACGGCTAAAACCCTTGGAAAGATCGTAAAGGTACGCGGCCACGCGCGACGGGTCAAGATCGGCAGCGGCCTCGCTTACGGCCTGCGGGTAAAGTGCAAGCGTTTTTATCAGTTCCCATTCCGGATCCGACGTAAGAAGCGCGAATTCGTTTCCGCCGGTATCCGTTCCCGCCGTCGTCTGCCCGCCGCTCATTCGCAGAAGCGACGAAATTCTCGCGCCCATGTACTGCAGGTAGGGGCCGGTGTTGCCGTTAAAGGAAAGCGACTCGGCGGGATCGAAGAGCATGTCCCTTGGGGGGCTTACCTGCAATAGGTAATAATGCAACGCGCCCAGCGCGACCTTTTCCGCGACCTCCATCGGGTTGCCCACTTTTTCCTCGCGCTCCTTTTCCTTTATCTCGGCAAGCGCCATGTCCCTAAGGCTGTCGATCAAGTCGTCGGCATCAACGACCGTTCCCTCGCGGCTTTTCATTTTGCCCTCGGGAAGGTTCACCATGCCGTAGGAAAGATGGTAAAGGTTTTTCGCCCATGAATAGCCAAGCTTGTTAAGCAAAACGAACAGCACCTTAAAGTGGTACTGCTGCTCGGAACCCACCACGTAGATCATCCTGTCGAAGGGCCATTCCTCGTGGCGGCTTATCGCCGTGCCAAAGTCCTGGGTAATGTAAATCGATGTGCCGTCGCTGCGAAGCAGAATCTTCTTGTCAAGTTTTTCCTCGGTCAGGTCAACGGCGATTGCCCCGTCGTCCTGCCTGTAAAAAATGCCCTTTTCCAGTCCCTTTAGCACTTCCCCCTTGCCCAAAAGCCAAATCTCGCTTTCAAAATCGTACTTGTCAAAAGAAATGCCGGTGCGCCTGTACGTTTCCTTCATGCCCTCGATTGCCCAGGAGTTCATCGTCTTCCATAGTTCCACCGTTTCCGGATCCCCGGCTTCCCACTTTCGCAGGAGTTCCTGTGCGCGGAGCATAAGCGGGGCGCGGGCCTCGGCTTCCTCTTTTTTAAGCCCCTCCCGCTGTATAAGCTCGTCGGTTTCCTGTTTAAGATTTTTGCTAAAACACACGTACCACTCGCCGACAAAGTGATCGCTCTTTACCCCTTCGGATTCCGGGGTTTTGCCCTGCCCGTGTTCCTTGTAGGCCAGCATGGACTTGCAAATGTGTATGCCCCTATCGTTGACGATGCTAAGCTTCCGGAGATCCGCGCCGCAGGCCGCGAGTATGCGCGAGATGCTTTCGCCGAGCACGTCGTTGCGAAGGTGCCCAAGGTGCAGGGGTTTGTTGGTGTTGGGGCTGGAGAATTCCACGGTTATTCTCTGCCCGGCCATGGTGCCCGGTCTGCCGAAGGGGAAACCGCCGTCCTTGTCGGTTTCAAGAATCTTCGCAATAACACCCTTCGCCGCAACCGCCCGATCCAGCCGGACGTTAAGGTATGGCCCCTGGGCCTCGAAGGTGCCGTTTTTCTCCCTGCCGTCCTGCGCAAGTCTTTCGCCGAGCATCTGGGCTATTACCGGGGGCCCTTTGCGAAACGCTTTTGCGTAGGCGAACATGGGGAAGCCTATGTCCCCCATTTCCGGGCTGGGGGGATTCTCGGCGGCAAGCCGGTCGGGGCTTATGTCCGCCTCAATGCCCGCGTCTTTTGCCATTGCGTTTAGCGCGTCGGCTATCCATGTTTTCCAGGCTTCCTTGTGGTCTTGCATGTTTCGTTCCTTTGTTATTGTTTTCTCATTCCCGATTCAGCCGTTTCATAACCACCCCGGTTTCCCGCAGGGCTTCCGCAATCGCAAGGGATTTGTTCATAATGCACAGCGAAATAATCTTTCCGCAGGTTTCCGCGTCGGCGAGGGCGTTGTGCGCGTCGTATACAATGTTAAACTTATTGCTAAGGGCGGTCAGGGCGTGCGACCGCAATCCTGGCCACGCGCGACGCGCAAGCGCAAGGGAACAGAAATACTGCAACTCCGGCAGGGGAACGCCGTAGTGTGCAAGCGTCGAGCGGAGCACCTTCATGTCAAAGCCCGCGTTATGCGCCGCCAATGGAAGCGTTCCGATAAAGTCGCGCATTGCGTCTTCCCATACCTGCCTAAAGTTAGGCGCGTCTCTTACGTCGTCAACGGTAAGGCCGTGGATGTCCGTAAAGTCCGGGCGCACGTACAGTTCCGGCGGGCGGATAAGCGAGTAAAAAGTATCGATTGCCTCGTAGTTTCGGTACTTTACAAGGCCGACGGATATCGCGCTGTTGGGCGCATACATGGCCGTTTCAAAATCAATTGCGATAAATTCGTTCACGATAATTTTCCACGCGCTAACCGGTCAGGATCATATCTTGGTCCGCCTGCTCATTTTCTTGAAAAACACCATCATGATAATTCCGGCAACCGCACAGGCAGACGCGATCACGAACGCCGGAAACATTGGGCGAATATCGCCAACTCCGACAACAAGATCGTTGTAGCGGCCCGCGACCTGTGACGCGATAATAGCCCCGGTACCAAACCCCAAAAGCACAATCCCGTAATTGGACGACATGTACTTTGTCCCAAACGTGTCTGCGGTCAGCGAGGGGAAGTTGCTTAACAGCCCGCCGTAGAAAAACCCGATAAACGCTATTAGGACGTAAATCCAGGGAACCGCCGCCACGGTGACAAACAAGGAAAGAACCGCAGAGCCGGACAGCAATATGATTATGGTGTTTAACCGTCCTATCTTGTCCGAGAGCATCCCCCAGATTACGCGCCCCACCGAGTTAAATATCGAGATTACCAGAACGGCGATTGTGGCGGCGGTTGCCTCAAGGCCTTTCGCGACCGCAATGGGTCTTGCAAAGTTTATCATCATTAGCCCGCCGATACAGGCGACCAGCAATGTGCCCGTCAGCAAATAAAACTGCGGGGTTTTTAGCATTTCCCTTGGCAGGTAGTTGGCCGTCGCCTTTGCCGCCGTACCAGGGGCACCGCCCATGGAAGTGGGTGCGGGTGGGGTTTTCAGGAAGAGGCTCCCGACGGTACAAATAAGAAGAAAGACACCGCTCAAAATCCTGAACGTCATTGGTTCCCCGCCCAGGCCTTCCCTTGTA
>WQRP01000149.1 GCA_009786675.1 Treponema sp.
GCTTCCGTCGGCGAGAACCGCCCGCACGTCCAGCGAGCATGACTTGCCGCCGATTACGTCCTTGGTGTAGATTTTCTTGTCGAGGATATCGACCGTCTCGATTGGCCTTCTTCCCGAGGATCCCAGCACCGCGTTCAGGAATCCGATAAGCTGCGGCTCGTCGCCCTTCTCCCCCATCGTCTTGTAGAACAGGAAGTCGTTGAGCGGGCTGAACCTTCGTAAGGGCTTGTTTTTCTTGTTTGTTTTCATGCCCTTATTAAGGCGCGAACTCGCGCCTTGCTTGGGTTTGCGCGGGCTTGCTTGGAAAAAACGACCCCACGCTGGTGTCGGTCACGGCATCAGTATTTGTTTTATACTAGGGGTTGGGTGAATACCCTTGCGATGGTTCGCTTGGCGTCTTTTTCACTCCCAAGGGGTTGTTTTGTTTTAGCCGCTCGTGATACTATGTAAGTGCGTGGTGACGGTCACCAAATCTGGGCTTGTTGCCTGCCTGTGGGTATTGACAATTCGCCCGCTGGCGATTAACATCTAATGCAGGGGATGGGCGGCAACGCCTTGTGGAACATCCCTTGCCGAACGGCTGGGAAACTGGCGCCCGAAGTTTTTTGACTCTTAAGGGGACTGTGTCCCAAAACTAATACTTGGAGAAACCGCAATGAAAAGAATCGTTTCGCGTAGGTTGCCGTCGGGCAAGAGCCGGGGTGCCGTGGGTAAACCCATGGCCGGACGGGGGTGACGGATGTATGCTGACACTCTGCCGGGGGTAAGCAGCGGGGCCCTGGATTCCAAACGGGGCCTGTGGAAGGGGTTCAGCAGAAGATACGGCGTCTCGCCTGTCCGGGCGTACCCGCAGGCCGATGCCAAGCGGGAGCTGCTCGGTTCCCCCGGGCATTCCCAGTATAGCGCCTTCAAGGAATTCTTCGATTTGTTCAGGGACAAGAAGCAGGTGGCCGAGGACGACGAAGGCCTCGGCTGCCATTACTTCTACTATTTGAAATGGAAGGATGGCCCCACCGTTTCCCCGTCGGTCCGGCTCTTAAAATGGCTGTGCGACTCCTCTTGCGATGTGGAAGGCAAAACCATAATAAAGGCGTCCGGTTCCTTCTGGAGCAGGAACATGGAAACCCGCGAGCAGGCGGTTTCGTTTTTTAACACGCTGCACGACAGGGGTGCCGACGTCAGGATTTACGCCAGGGCGCGGGAAAGCGACCCGGGGATTGAACGCCTTGCCGCCAAAATTCGGGACAAGTCCCGCTTCGGCCTGGAAAAACGCATTCCCATACATTACGTCAGGGTGGGAACGGACTTAATATACCTGGAGTATCCCCATACCGAAAGCACCGTCTACCGCCTTGTCATGCCCCTCGACTTGAACAGGGTTGGGCCGAAGCTCGAGGACGGAAAGACAAAGGAAGACGTGGTGGGTTTCTTTGACGGGCTGGTTAAAGGGGTGTTGTGAATGCGCTGCGCTTTTTTTGAGCCCCTGAACCGGGAATTTTTTTTGACGGTGGTGGAGGCTCTTTATTGGGGGTATTACGAAACCTGCATTCGGCTCTACCACGAGTCCAAGGACGAAAACGGCGAGATCGATGACGGCAGGCTAAGCGCTTGCATTGAAACCCCGGAGTGGCAAAAACGCCTTTCCATTTTCAATTATTCCCTAGGCGCGTTTGATGCTTTGGCTGAAACCTGCCGTGATTACGAGACCGTCCACATAAAGCTGCTTACGGGCGATCAGCATGAGGACATGTGCAACCTTCTTCTGAAAACGAAGAAAATGCGTCTCGACGATTTCTCCGAATTCGAGGGGATACGAATCCAGCGCATACTTGAGGACGATGACGCGGTCAGACTGGGCGCCGCCCACGCCCATTTCATCACCGAAAAAGGCGATCCCATAGGTGATTTGGGCAAGTACGTGGAAGCCGCCGTAAGGTTCGTTGAAGAAACCAGGGGGACGGGATCCGTCGAAAGTTACGCCTATATCTGCAGCAAAGAGAACAGCGATTTCGACGAGTTCAAGCGCCTAACCGAGTCCGTGCCCGGGCTGGAAAACCTGACGCCCTGCACGAACTTCCAGCGTTTCGAGAAGGCAGACGCGGGGTGCCAGTCACCCGAAGCGCCTAGCAGCGCCGGCTAAGCTTTAAAGGCGGCGTGGCGAGTGGTAGGCGTGCTGGTGCCAGTCACCAAATCCGGGCGCTTGCCCGGCCGGTGACCGGCACCGGTTTGTTTACCGAGCCCTTCCCGGCTTTCGGGAAGGGCTCCTTTTAATTGCCCGCCCGTCGGGCGCGGACGAAAAACACAGGAAGGAGATTGGATTTATGGCATCAAAGCAGGAAATTATCGATGAAATCAAGGACTACATAAAGAAAAACGACAAAGTCTGGGAAAACTGGGTAATGGGTATAACAAAGGACGTGGAAAGGCGGCTTGGCGAGCGCGGCGTGGACAAGAATGGTGTCGCGTACTAGAGAACATCGTCCCGCGATGTCGCGCAGGACATCGAGAACCATTTTAGGAACCTGGGCGGCGGCGACGACACCGTCTGCGTCTACCTGTACAAAAAGTAACCCCGCGCGGCGTTTCCGTCGCGGGTTCTAGCCCCCCGGAAACGGGGGATTTTTTTTGTCCGGGCGTATCCCCGGATCGCGGAACCGGGTAGCCCCATGCCCACGCCCGGCGCGGGGCTCCCGGCGATCCCTGGAACGCCCCCCGGGGATTACGCGCCAAGCTCCGCAAGCCGCGCCTGGAGCCTCTCGATCTCGGCGTCCTTGCCTGCGGCTGCGCCCCGCCACTCGGCAATCTCGGCCTCTCTGTCGGCAATAACGGCGTCCTTGCCGGCGACCGCCGCCTCGACGGCAAAGGCGATCTCGCTGCGGCGGTCCATGTCCGCCTTCTGCCTCGCCTCGTAGGCCTCCCGCGCCCTCCTGCCACGCATCACCGCCTTTTGCCTGCCGTCCGCGTGCGCTATCGCGATGTCCATGCTCTTGACCTCCTCGATTGTCTCCGGCGGACTTTCCGGATCCAGCCACGCAAGCCAGCGGTGCAGCGGATCCCCGGAAAAGTCCCTCCTTGCCTGTCCCCTCCATTTTACCACATTTAGGAAGTGGATTTCCATCGCGCCCGTCAGTTCCAGCGACGGATCCGACGCCTCGCGCAGACGGAAGCGAGTGTGCGCGCCGCCCCCGGCCGGAAAGTCGTAGCCCACTATGTTTATCGCGATCGTGTCGGGCAGATCCCTGTAGTCGCCCCCGCTTTGCAGGGTCTCGGCGTACATCTTTCCCCAGTAGAACAGGCTGCGGCGATCCATGTTTTTCTTGTCGCGGACCTGCACCTCGATGTTCACCCGGCTTCCGTCGGCGAGAACCGCCCGCACGTCCAGCGAGCATGACTTGCCGCCGATTAC
>WQRP01000150.1 GCA_009786675.1 Treponema sp.
CGATGGAGCGTAGCAGCATCTCACGACACGGTTCTTATCAGCGCCCCGACGAGCATCCGCATAACGGCCCCCCCGATCAGCCAGAGCGCGATAAGCACTGCGATGCAGACCACGATGTTGGTAATAAAATTAACGATACGGTCGCGAAAGACCAGTCTGCCTATACGGTACAGAAGGGGTTGCGAGATGGAATCCACGATTTGCCAGAAACGCCCGACCATTTCCTTGTTCATGAAATAACCGACAAGGCGAAGCACAAGGACGATGATGCAGAACCCCAAAATAAACGAGGCCATCGACCACACCCCGGATATGATTATCGCGACGATAAGCCCCAGACTAATGGTGCCCTGCGCGGCAATCGTGGAAAATATACCCTGCAATACGTGAAGTGCCGCCATCGCCGCAAGCGGGGTAAGATCCAGAAAGCCCGCGCGAAGGTTAAAACGACTCCGCCACCAATTAAGATAGGGATCGGTAATGCGGGACAGAAACTGCACGATTCCCGACCGCTGGTTGCTGCTGAACCATGTCAGTATTATCCTTGCGACAAGCAGCATTGTGTAGATACCCAAGACCGACGATAAAAATTGAAATATTACCTGCATTCTTCCTTCCAAGCTTTCGCAACCCCGGTGCAGCCTTCCAGCACGCCCAGCGCGTCTTTTTCCGCCTCTATGCTTAGGCCGCCCGTGGTGCGAATAATTTTTTCGATATCTCCGGAAACATGAACATGTATAAACACGGGACAGGGGCCGGGGTTACCGGCAAGGTAGTTTCGCAGGGGCTGGATGCCCTCGTCCCTTTTCGCGGCCTCGTTGTCCAGCCGTATGTGGACGGCCTGTAAGGTGACGGAGGGCCGACTATCATGATCGGAACCTTCCATCGTTTGGCTGGATTGCGCCACCGGTACATCCGTTTCGGCGCGGTAATCCATGGCCGGAACTTTCGGTTCCTCCCCGGCGGCGGCTTTGGCGGCTGCGGAACGGCAAAGACTGGTAATGTCCTTTACGCTGCTGACCTTAAAGCTGGGCTTTTGCGGGTTGCGGTCGTTTGCCGGATCTATATTCCCTTTAAGTGCCACAAACTCGCCGACGTTAAGCAAATCGCGGTTTTCGTTCCAGGCTTTCGAGAAGAACACGAAGTCTATGTCGCCCTCAAAGTCCTTAATGGTACCAAACGCCATGTCGTTGCCGTTTTTGTCCTGCGTTTCGCGCATGGACGCAAGCTGCCCAATAATCGTGTAGCTACCCTTTGCCGCAATGGAAAGCATCGCCGCTTTCAGATCCGCCATGTACAGCCAGGCCGAGCGGAACTTTTCCCGCTTTTTCGCAAGCGCGCTTTCCTCGGCAATCGCGTCCTCGGCCTCCGCNAAATTGACGATNCCTTCCGCGACAAAGCTGTACTTGTCCTTGTCCCTCTGAAAATCNATNTTGCCCCTGAAAATGGCAATCTCGTCCGTCTCCACCCTGTCCTGACATTTTTCCCACACCTTTGGGAAAAAAATCGCCTCGATTTCGCCGTTGTAGTCNGCGATGGTCATGTACGCCATTTTCCCGCTTTTGGCGTTCACGATCTTGCAGCTTTTGACAATCCCCATAAGAATTTGGTTTCCAGGTTCAAGCGTCTCGTGGTTTCCCAGATTCACCTTTACGGCCTTTTCCCACAGATCCCGGTATTCGTCCAGCGGATGGCCCGAAAGGTAAAACCCGATAAGCTGCTTTTCCAGTTTGAGCTTGTCGTTCTTGCTTTGCTCCGGGAAATTCTCGAACACGAAATCGGCGAATTCCTTTTCGTCCGTGTCCCCGAAAAGGCTGGACTGCCCGAACTGCTTTTCGTCCTTCTGCTTCTGGACAAACTCCACCGCGCGTTCCAGATTCCCCAAAAGGTTTTCCCGCCTCTCGCCGAAAAGGTCAAACGCCCCGGTGTTGATAAGTCTTTCGATTACCGCCTTGCCGGAAAGCTTTATGTCAACCTTGTTAAGAAAATCCATAAAGTCGCCGTAAGCTCCCCCCCCCTCGGCGGTATCGCTTCTTCCACGTACAATCTCGTCGGCGGGAGCCTCGCCGATGCCCTTGATTCCCAAAAGCCCGTAGACGATGCGCCCATCGACAATCGAAAAAAGCTTGCCGGAACGGTTTACGTCCGGGGGGTCTATCGCGATGCCCATCTTTCCGGGCCTCGTCTATGCACTCGGAAAGCTTGTCCTTGTTCGTGCTGTTAATCTCGTTGCTAAGATTTGCCGCCATAAATTCGGCGGGGAAATTCGCCTTCAGGTACGCGGTGCGGTAGGCCACCACCGAATATGCCGCCGCGTGGCTTTTGTTAAAACCGTAACCGGCAAACGGAACCAAAAGCTCGAAAATATCGTCGGCCTTTTGCTCGCCGTACCCGCGTTCCCGGGCACCGTCGATAAACTTCACCTTTTCCTTGACCATCTTTTCCATAATCTTTTTTCCCATGGCGCGGCGCAACTCGTCCGCATGGCCAAGGGTAAAGCCGGCGATGATCCGGGCCACCTGCATAACCTGTTCCTGGTACACGATAACCCCGTAGGTTTCCTCCAGAACGTCCCGCAGGCTGGGATCCGGGTAGGTGATNGCCCGCTTTCCGTTTTTGGAATCNACGAACTGCGGAATGTTGTCCATAGGGCCGGGCCGGTACAGGGCATTCAGCGCGATAAGNTCCTCGATNTTGCCGGGCCTTGCGCGTTTAAGAATGTCCCGCATCCCGTCGGANTCAAACTGGAAAATCTCGAAGCTGTTNCCGTCGCCAAGCATCTTGAAAGTCGCCGCGTCGTCCTCCGGGGCGGCCTCCACGCTGAAGTCGGCGTACTCCCCCCCCCGGCTGCGAATCAGATCCTCGGTNTGCTTGATTACGTCCAGCGTTTTCAGCCCCAGAAAATCCATNTTGACAAGGCCGCAGTTTTCCAGGAAACCCATGCTGTACTGGGTCGCGATTGCGTCGGTCTTGGAGTCCTTGTACAGCGGCACAAGNTCGTGCAGGGCGGTCTTGCCTATTACCACCCCGGAAGCGTGAAGCCCCGACTGGCGATTAAGCCCCTCCAGCTTGCGGGCAAGGGAAAACATTTCCGTGTATCTGGGGTCGGCTTCCATCTCGCCCAGCCTTGGCTCTTCCTTAAACGCTTGTTCCAGGGTGATCCCCGGTCTGGTGGGAATAAGTTTTGCTATCTTGTCGGCCTCGTCAATCGAAATGCCCAGCGTGCGGGACACGTCCTTTATCACCGCCTTTGCCCCAAGGGTTCCGAAAGTGATAATCTGCCCGACACGTTCCTTGCCGTATTTTTCGGTAACGTATTTGATAACNTCGTCGCGGCCATAGTTTGCAAAGTCAATGTCAAAGTCCGGCATGGAGACGCGCTCAGGGTTAAGGAAC
>WQRP01000151.1 GCA_009786675.1 Treponema sp.
GGCAAAAAGGCCCTGATTATGGCCCCAACCCGGGAACTCGCCGTCCAGATCGAGGAAGAGGCGAAGCTCCTGGCCAGGTATCTCCCCTTTAAGATAGGCAGCTTCTACGGCGGCGTGGGTTACGCCCAGCAGGAAAAGCTGCTTCGGGAAAACGTGCAGATTCTGGTGGGAACGCCGGGGCGCGTGCTGGATCTGAACAGCTCGGGTCGCATGAACCTTATGGATCTTGCCTTCCTTGTCCTGGACGAGGCGGACAGGATGTTCGACATGGGTTTCTACCCGGATCTGCAGAAGCTTATCAAGGTCGTGCCGTCCGCCGATCGCCGGCAGACCATGCTTTTCAGCGCGACCCTGAGCATCTACGTGAAAAACCTTGCCTGGGAATACACCCGCAACCCCCTGGAAATCGAAATCCAGCCGGAGGTCGTCACGGTCGAGGAGATCGACCAGGTTCTCTACCACGTTCCATCCGACGAGAAGATGCGGCTGTTGCTGGGCATTCTGCAGAGGGAGCAGCCGGAAAGCGCGATCATTTTCTGCAACACCAAGCGGTACACCGAAATCGTGGCGAAGCGGCTAAGGATGAACGGCTACGACTGCGAGTTCATAATCGGCGACCTGCCCCAGCACAAGCGGCTCAAGGTTATCGAGGACCTGAAGGCCGGGAAGGTCAGGTTCCTCGTGGCGACCGATGTCGCGGCGAGGGGTCTGGATGTCGAGGCTCTGGCGCTGGTCGTAAACTACGACCTGCCGGTGGAGGCGGAAAACTACGTTCACCGGATCGGGCGGACGGCTCGGGCAGGCAAATCGGGCCGGGCTATAACGCTGTCCAGCGATCAGGACGTGTACGAGCTTCCGGCAATCGAGCGCTACATAGGGAAGAAAATCCCGTCCGAGACCGCCAGCGCGGAGCTTTACGGCGAGGACAAAAGCGCCGGGCGGCAAGTCCGCACCGACATCTATGAGGATCGTTCTGGCGATCGTCGTCCGTCGCGCGATCGCCACGGTTCCGGCAGGGCCGGCGAGGGCAGGGGCGGGCGTTCCCGCGATCGTGATCGCGGCCCCGCGCACGATCGTGGCGGCAAGCGTAGGGAGGACAGGCGCGGTGGTGGCGGTGCCCCCGATCCCGCGGGAAAAGGCGGAAGGAACCGGGTCTTGCTATCCGAAGAACAGGATCTTTCCCGCATGACTTCCGAGGAGCGCATGGCTCTGTACAAAAAAAGGTACGATCAGGGAAAGCCCGGTTCGGGGCGGCCCGCGGCAAGGCCGACGGAAGGCGAAAGATCTAAACCGGGGGGAAAACCCCATGGCGAGCGTAAGCAACACGGCGCCGCCGGCGACAGGCCCAGGCGGAAAGGCAAAAGGCCGCCTAGGAAAACGGAAGGCGGCCGGGACACAAGGCCAGCCCTGGAACATTCGAAGCGACCGCCTGAACCGGAGAAGAAAGGAATCCTTTCCAGGATTTTTGGGGCGTTCAGGAAGGACAAAACGGACTGATTTTTTGGTCCGGCCGGGATCTCTAGGAATTTTCAAAGCTGTTGTAGCGCATTCGATGGAGGTAAAATGTGCACACTTGGGATTGACAACGTAATTATCGTTTCCGGGAATTTTGGCTACGAGCCTTTTATGGGATCGCTGTGCGTGCAGGGGGAACGAATCGCCGAGGTTCGCAGGGGATCCGTGTCCCCGGGTGAATGCGGGGAATGGATCGACGGCGGCGGAAAGATTCTTATGCCCGGCCTTGTAAACTGCCACTGCCACGGGGACATGACCCTGGCCCGTGGCCTGGGCGACGACTTGACCTTACTGGAACAGAACGAAGCCTACCGGTCCCATAGCTGGTTCCAGGCTTTCATCGACGACGACGACAAGTACTATTCCCGGCAACTGACGTACTGCGAGTCCCTTCTGGCCGGTTGCACCTTTGTCTGCGAGAACATGTACTGGGGAATGGGAACCAGGTCAATCCAGGCGATGAGGGATATTGGCATAAAAGGCGCGCTTGTCGAGGATATCCGCTCCGATTTTACGGATCCCGAATCGTTCCTTTCTGACGAAGTGCTGCGCGGTTTTTCCGCCGGTTGCCGCGAGGCCGGCCTTGTTCCCGTCCTCGGCTTGCCGGCGGAGGAGGACTGGGACACGGGGCTTTTGAAAAAAATATTTGCAAAGGCCGAAAACATCGACGCGATGCAAACCATGCACCTTGCCGAAAACGACTGGCGGGTGGAAATAATCCTAAAAAAATACGGCCTGCGCCCAATCGAATACCTTGCCCGAAACGGCTTTCTGCATGACAGGTTTATAGGTTCCCACGTCGTTTTCGCCGACCAGAACGAGCTTGGGTTTTTGAAAGAGGCAAACGTAAAAATCGCCAACACGCCCCTGTGCGAAATGAAGATCGCGGACGGCATTGCCCCGGTTCCCGAGATGGCTAGGCAGGGGCTTACCGTGGGCATAGGCACGGACGGCGCGATGTGGAACAACAGCAACGATATTTTCAGGGAGATGAAGGGCATGTCCCTTCTGCACACGGTCAGCGGCGGGATTCGCAGTCTTTCCAAAAAAGGCATTCTGGACATGGCGACAACCGGCGGCGCGGCGGTTTTTGGCATGGAGTCCGAAATCGGCATGGTAAAGGAAGGGATGAAGGCCGACGTGATTCTTGTCGATGCCAACAAACCGCATTTACAGCCCATTGTGCTTGGCAAAAACGAAAACGTTACCTCGGCCATTGTTTACAGCGCGACCGGCGGCGACGTGACTGACGTGTTTGTAAACGGCAAAAGGCTTGTAAAGGACGGCGTTCTTACTGGCACCGATGTTTCGGCCATAATCGCAAGGGTTCGTCGGGTCACGGAAAAAATTGCCATGGAAATTTAAGGTTTTTGTTAGGGGGGAGACAATGGGCGAAGTGAACAAGGCTTCCGCGCCGAAATCGGAAAACGCCGGCGTGTATCATTTGCAGTTAAGGCAGGGCGACGTGCCGGGCTATGTCCTGATACCCGGCGCGCCGGAACGCTGCCCCGTAATCGCCAAACACTGGGACGATTCCAAAGAGGTCGCGTCGTACCGCGAATTCAAAACCATAACTGGAACCTACAAGGGCGTACCCATCGCCTGCACCTCCAGCGGCATAGGCGGGCCAAGCTCGGAAATCTGCGTGCACGAGCTTGGCGTTCTGGGCGTGCATACCTGCATCCGGGTTGGAAGTACCGGCTGCATCGTTCCCGAATTCGACCTTAACGATCTTATCATTCCGGTGGCCTGTGTCCGCAAGGACGGCACATCCCAGTCCTACGTCGAGCCCGAGTACCCGGC
>WQRP01000152.1 GCA_009786675.1 Treponema sp.
CCCGTTTCCGGGGCCCCGCCGTATTGCCTCAAGTAAAAATCAAACCCTATTTGGGTTGGCAACTCGTCAAAGGCATCCGCTCTTTTACAACCCTGGGCTTTAGAACATCAGCCCAGTGGGTTTAATAGTCCGCCCGAACACGGTGGACAACGTTTCCCGGAGGGAAAGTTGTTGTAAAAACAAGCCCGCGGTACTATAATATGAAGGCCAAAATTGGCGAAAGCAGACTATGGGGGGAACGGGACCAATGGAAACCTTGACCACGATGTTTCGCGAGGAGATAAAAGCCGCCGTGACCACGGCGAGCGCGTCCACGGTCATAACCAAGGACAACGTGTACCAGGAGGGGGACGAAAGAATCGTTTCCATACTGGACAAAATGGCCGGCTCGCTCATGCTTCCCGGTTCCGGCGTGGACGGAATGGAGAACCTGGAGGGGCTTCTTGCGAAGGCCCGGTCGGGCAAGTCGTGCCTGCTGCTGCTGGAGCATTACAGCAACCTGGACCTGTCGATCTTCTCGCTGCTCGTGCGGCAGGCCGGCGGGCGGGGCGGGGAAATCGCCGACGCGCTTATCGCGATCGCCGGGGCCAAGCTGAACGAGGACAGCCCGGTGGTCGCCGCCTTCGCCAGCGCGTACACGCGCATCGTCATCTACCCCAGCAGCTACCTTACCGGGCTGCCCCCGGAGAAAAAGCAGGTGGAGATTCCCCGCAGCCTTTCGATTAACCGGGCGGCGATGAAGGCGCTGGAGGAGAAAAAGACGCAGGGCAAGCTGGTGCTGGTGTTCCCGGCGGGGACGCGCTACCGTCCCTGGGATCCCTCGACCAAGAAGGGCGTGCGCGAGATAGACTCGTACATCAAGTCGTTCGACTACATGTGCTGCGTCGCGCTGAACGGGGACATCCTGCACGTGCAGAAAACCGACATGATGAACGACGCCGTAAGCAGGGACGTGGTAAGGGTCACCGCCGGCCCCATCCGCTCCTGCGCCGAATTCCGCGAAAGGGCGCGCGGCACGGTGGCGGAGACCGACACCAGCAGGGACAAGAAGCAGGCGGTGGTTGACGCGATAATGGCGGAACTGGACGAACTGCACACCGAGGCGGAAAAGAAACGCAAAAGGCCGTAGGGCAAACTAAGGAGCGACAGTATGGCAAAGGAAGACATGGGCCGGATAATCGGCAGGTACTCGGATCAGATACTGGGAAGGGGCGGCATAAACGGCGAGCTTTTCACGAAGTACGAGGTCAAGCGCGGCCTGCGCGACGTAAGCGGAAAGGGCGTGCTGGTGGGCCTTACGGAAATCTCGGAGATCGTTTCCTACATCATCGAGGACGGCGACTACGTTCCCTGCGAGGGGAAGCTTTTCTACAGCGGCATTAACGTCGAGGAAATCGTCCAGGGCTTTCTGGACGGCACCAGGCGTTTCGGCTTCGAGGAGACGAGCTTCCTGCTGCTTTTCGGGCATCTGCCCAACGAAAAGGAATTCGCCGAGTTCACCGGCCTTATGGAACAGTGCGCCGCCCTGCCGGAAAACTTCCTGCGCGACACGATCATGATCGCGCCCAGCAAGGACATAATGAATTCCCTGTCGAAAAGCGTTCTTACCCTGTACGCCTACGACGAGAACCCGGACGACATTTCCATCGCCAACGTGATCCGCCAGTCGGTGAACCTTATCGCGCAGTTCCCGCAGCTCGCGATTTACGGGTACCAGTCCTACGCGCACACCCACAAAAGCCAGAGCCTGGTAATCCACACCCCCTCCCCCGGGCTGTCGATCGCGGAGAACCTTCTGCACATGCTCCGCCCGGATTCCAAGTACACCAAGCTGGAGGCGGAGATTCTGGACATCGCCCTTATGCTGCACGCCGAACACGGCGGCGGCAACAACTCGACCTTTACCACGCACGTGGTCACCTCGTCCCACACCGACACCTATTCCGCGATCGCGGCGGCTCTTGGCTCGCTTAAGGGGCCCCGGCACGGCGGCGCGAACGGCAAGGTTGTGCAGATGTTCCAGGACATACAGGAAAACGTGAAGGACTGGAACGACGACGACGCGATAACGGCGTACCTGGAAAAGCTTCTGGGCAAGGAGGCCTTCGACCGCGCCGGCCTGATTTACGGGATGGGCCACGCGGTTTACTCGCTTTCCGATCCACGCGCGCTTATCTTCAAGCGATTCGTCGAGCAGCTTGCCAGCGAGAAGGGCCGCGCCGACGAGTACCTGCTGTACTCCAAGGTCGAGGAGCTTGCCCCGGCGGTAATCGGCAAGATGCGCCGCATTTACAAGGGCGTAAGTGCCAACATCGACTTTTACTCCGGCTTCGTCTACAGTATGCTCGATCTTCCGCAGGAGCTGTTCACCCCGCTTTTCGCCGTGGCGCGTATCTCCGGCTGGTGCGCCCACCGCATCGAGGAGCTTGCCAACGCGGGCAAGATTATCCGCCCGGCGTACAAGTCGGTGGCCAAGCAGAAGTACTACATGCCCATGGGCGAGAGGGGCTAGGGACGGAAACCCCCGTCGGGATTATCGCGGACAGGCGGTTTTCCACGGGGGAAGGGGAGGATTATCTTGACTGTGAATCATTTTACGGCGACGGGGATTGTTTTCAATTCGAAAAACCAGGTGCTAATGGTTTTCCACAAAAAATTAAACAGGTGGCTCCCGCCAGGCGGACACGTCGAGGAAGACGAACTGCCCGATGATGCGGTGATTCGGGAAATACTTGAGGAAACAGGCATCGACGTAAAAATTAAGTCTTTGAAACAGGGCATAAATATCCCGAACAAGGACTCCTGTAGGGAATTGGAACGTCCGTTCATGATTCTGCTGGAGGACATAGAGGGCGACGGAAAGCACAATCATATCGACATGATATATATCTGCTCTGCGCTTAGCGACGAACTCACGCCGCAGAAATTAGAGGTAAGCGACATTGGGTGGTTTGCATTGGAGGAAATCAGCGAACTAAAAACATTCGACAATGTCAGACAAACCATCGAAAAGGCTTACGAATATTTGTCATAACCGTACCGCTGTTTTCAGAGGCAACGGAGGAACTCTTTTATTGGACGTATGATGAATTACGAGCTTATCGTGGGTACATAAAAAACCCAGTCCTTGCAGGACCGGGTTGTNGCAGAGGAGGCTATTCCAGACTTTAGTCCGCTGCNACCTCCCCTAGTGGCACTTTAAGTGTACGGCACTATCGATGATTTGTCAAAGGGGGCGTTCAATCCTGTCGTTTTACATCACGATAAAAATTCTCATGCGAA
>WQRP01000153.1 GCA_009786675.1 Treponema sp.
GCCACGCCCCCGTCTAAGGCCGCGAACAGGCTGAGCGATCGCCGGCCACCGCCCAGATCCCCGGACAGCACCGTCCTGTTCGCATTGGGGTTCCTCTGTCCAGCGATCGTCTCCCAGCCAGCGAAGCCGCCTATGAAGCTGACGTTCGGCGTAAGCAGGAAGTGCCCGTCGCCCGCGCGGTAGGTTCCCCGGGCGATCCAGATCTCCGTGGGCTCGTCGGGGGAAAGGAAAGCCGCTGCCTCGCTGGCCTCCCTAAGGCATCGGAAGGCGTTCTGCCAGCTTGTCCCGTCGTTGTGGCCGGCCGCGTTTTGGTCCACGAAGATCCTAGGGGACAAAAGTTCCCTGACGCTTACCGTGTAGGTTCTGCTATGCAGACCGTTGGCGGAAACCACGGTATAGCCTACCGAACCGTCGAAGACGAGCCCCGTAACGCCGGAGACCTGCACCGTCCCGTCCACGCTTACCTGTCCGGTCGCGGTAAAACGCGGAACCATCGCGCGTTCCCTAATGCCCAAATCCACGGGACCGAAAACAGTTATTGTGTCCTGCTGTATCCTTCCGACAAGCGGCTCGTCGAGCCAGGGGTTTTCCTCCGGGAAAAAGCCGAACGATGTAATTACCGCGTCCGAGGAGGTGTCCCGCACCAGCCGCGTCCGCACCGAGTAATAGCTTCTGAGCATGGGGTTCAGCGGGTTTGTCACCACGTAGGTTATGTGGCCGACGAAGTTCTGCGGGCTGACTCCGGAAAGCTGCACGCTTCCCTGCACCGTCACGACGCCCTGCGCGACAAACTCGGGAACCAGGGTTTCGGGCGCGACCGTGCCGCCGAAGTGCACGTCCACGATTATGTGCCCGCCGCCTATCTCGCCGGAGCCGTCGCGGATTAGGCCCGGGTTGTGGGCCTGCGAAAGGCCGAACGAAAGCATCCTTGGCGCGCCGTCGGCCAGACTCACGAAATTGACCCGCACGGTGTATGTCCTGCTAAACTGCAGGTTGCGCGAGACCACCCTGTACTCCAGGGGCGCGGAAAAGTCGTGGCCGTCCGTGCCGCTGGTCTGCAGCGTACCCGCGACCCGCACCGTACCCGGCGAGATAAAGCGCGGAACCAGCACCGACGGCCTGGCGCCGGAGTAAAGCACCTGCAGGGTTATCGTGCCGAAGTCCCCGTCGTTTACTATCGACGCCACGGAGGTGGCGGCTATGGACGGGTTGTCGAGCCAGTTGAACCTAAAGTCCGTTATGCTCCGGATTGTGTCAGGATCCTCGCGGAAAGTGACGACCAGGGTGTAGTCCTTCGTCCTGTCGCCCCTGGTAACCGTCAAGGTTTTGGTCTGTGGCAAATCCAGAACTTGGCCAAACTGTATGGCGTCACGGCCCGATCCTATTTCCACGCCGTCGATCTCGATCCTTTCGCCCAGGATTTCGAAGGACGGGACAATCGCGAAGCTTAATGGGAACTCCACCGGGTACATCGCCGTCACGTAAAGGGTACTGCCCAAGAAAACGGGAACCGCGTCGGTCAGCAGTTCCGGGTTGTCGTACTTAGTAAAGCGCAGGGAAAGGATGCGCGGCTCGTAGCTGTCCACGTCCACCCTGACGACATACTCCCTTATGCTTCCCTGGCCGGAGATGACGAAGAAATTCACCGGCCCCGAAAAGTCGATTGGCATGTCCAGAACCGGAACGTTAAAGCCGGGCGTCTGCCTTATAAGGTTCCGCACATGCTCGTTAAAGTCCGGCGCCGCGTGCAGCGCCAGGACCTCGCTTATAAGGTCCACGTCGGGGAACGCCGCGGCCACGTAGTCGAAGGTAACGGGGATAACGACCGCGCCCGGGGAAACGGACACGCTCGGCAGGAGTGAATGCAGGTCGGTACCCGGCCGCACCAGCACGTTGACGGTGTTCTCGCCGATAACCGCCCCGGCGGTCTGCCCGGGCAGATCAAAGGATGTTATCCTGTCCCCGTCCGGCGGGATTAGATCGTGGAAAAAATTGTTGCAGGCCCCGAGAAAAATCGCAATGGCTGCCACAAGGGCCATCGTTCCGATGGTCTTTGCCAGTTTCATGTTTCGCTCCTTACCTGTTTTCAGGTTCGCCGGCCCCGCCCGGGGGGGCGCCACGGATAACCAGTTCAACGACGCGAGGGATTCCCAGGAACCGTCCGCGAGTTCCGGCGTTCCCTCGACGCCTGGATATTCAACCGTGATTCTGTACGCGCCTATGCCGTGGCGCAGTACCAGGAAGTCCCTGACATATTCGGCNCGAGCCCGGGACAGGGCCACCAGGAAACCNGGGTCGCCGAAGGGGGCGGCGTGGCCNCGCAGAACCACGCGCAGTTCCGGGTTTTCCCGAAGGAGATAGCCNGCCTCGTACATGACGAACCTGTACCGTTCAATGACGACCGCCATGTCGGGNGGGAAGCGCGCGGCAAGGACCAGCCTAAGGGGCGGCGGAACTGGCGCATCCATTACTGGAGCCGGCGCTTCCATTGCCNGAGCCAGAATGTCCACCACCGGAGCCACGGGTCTTCTTGGCGGGCGAAAGCCCAGGGGTCTAATCGAGACGCCGGTCTCGACAAGCGGCATGGGGATGGGCCCGTCGTTCTCGAAAAGGGCNTCGAGCCCCCCGCCGACGTGTAGCATCAGGTTTAGTGGCAGGGTATAGACCAGGAAAATCCGACCACCGGCGACCGGGGTCCGCGCCNGGGAGGTCAGCAGGTTGCCCATCAACATGCCTATTGCGTTCTCGTAGTGTACAACCTCGGAAAAAACCGTTCCNAAGCCAAGATCCGCCCGAAGCCCCAGGCCCCNGAACAGGGGATGGGTATAGCCCGCCCTAAAAACCAGGGGGACAAGCTCGATGTTCAGCACAAGCGGGTTTATCCCGACCACCTGCGTATGGCCGGACTCCAGCGCGAAATGCAACCGCCAAAGCTCGTAGCCTACCGCGGCCCTGATCCCCGGGCGCGGTTCTATGAGTTCCTGGAAAAGCCTGGGCGTGTAAAAAAAACTTCCGACACCGTAAAGGTAAAAAGACTCGTACCAGCGCCTGTCCTGGGGGGATCCCTGGGACTGAAAGGCAATGCCGAAAAGCAGTACCGCCAGGACCCTGGGNATAACTCGCCTATGGGAACATGACGCTAGGGGGTTGACACGATTATTTCGCNGACAAGCACAACCTGTTGCATGTTGCGTGTTGCCAGTTTTTTTGTTTTTTGTTTTGCATAAGCCATCCTCATACGAACATTGTATCTGTTGCGCACGAAAA
>WQRP01000154.1 GCA_009786675.1 Treponema sp.
CTGGAAGCCGACAAAGCCACCCGCTACACAATGGCCCGGCACATCGGCGTTCCCAATGCCCTAGCCCTGTTCGCCACGCTGAACTGCGTCGCCTACCTTGCTATCGTGGCCGCAAGCATTCTGGGAATCCTGCCCCTGTGGTGCCTGATTACCTTGGTTACGGTTTTGCCCGTGCAGAAAAACATTCGCCTGTTTTTCAAAAGACAGGTCAAGCGGGAAACCTTTTCCCTTGCGGTAAAAAACTTCATGCTAATCATGCTGGTTTTTATTTTGACCATGCTGCTGGGGGCTGTTCTATAAGTAATGTTTGGACAGCATGTTACCCAGGGATCTGATTTGGAGGGGAATGGGGTTCCCTTTCCAGATGGCACCCCAGACCCAGGGATCCCCTGCACCGGATCCCTGTAGGCGCTACAGGATTGTTCCCAACGCGCCTACGCCCGGGTTGCCGTCTAGCTCAAAACCGCATCGTATGGGTCAGCGCGACCTTCCCTATGCCTGTTTCCCCCGGAATGACGGCAAGGTTCCATTGTTCGGGCATGGCCGCGATCGCCGGAACGTCCCTGCTGAATGTTGCAGATCTAACAATGTTGACGATGCCAGATGCAAGAAACATGATTCCTCCAACGGGGATAATAGGCCAAAAGAACATCCCAGCAGCGGACAAAACTATACCCCCATATCCCATAATAACCTGGAACCAGCCGCCAGCTCTATCTTGCATAATAAGGAAAGAGCCAAGTCCTGGAACAAGCACGTTCAACCAGTATGTTGCCCAACGCTGTCCTGTGGTAAAACCGCCACGCATTGGCACGCCAAAATTGACCGCCTGCCCGGTGCCGGCAGCGGCAACTGGCGCCGCGCCCAGCAGGGATGCCACGGTGGGATCGTTCCGCATGACTATCGAGGAATGGGTTCCCTGAATAACCGATCCCTGAACCCTTGTTACCCGGGCAAGCAGGCGAAAACCATCCGCATGGGGCTCAAAGTCAACGATAATAGTGTACTCCACTCCGTCCCTTTGCTGCGTCCAGTCAATCAGCATAACCCTTCCACTGGCCAAAAGCGCCTCGGTAAGCCCGTTTGTCAGGTAATTGGACATCCTGAACGTTTCTGAATTGACCGACGCCAGCGCGACCGTTGCCCCCGCCCTTACGCCGAAGGATATTTCCGTCGCGACGTGCTGAACCGCCGCATCAAGACTGCGCGCCTGGGCGTGCGCCGTTTCCACCCCGAATGCCAGAACACATGCCAGCATTCCAGACATAAGCACAAGTTTTTTCATATGTTTCCCCTTTTGTGCCCTTGTAGCCAGGCACCGCGATTTTACCCGCCCCAAAAGGCAGGATTGTAAATAGCCCACGCAATGCCGCTCATTTCCTGGGAATTGGATTATCCACTTAGAATGTATAACATGCGCGTAATTATCTGTCAATATCATATTGTTTGTTCGTTTTATTCGTTCTTAGCATACAAACCATGGACATGATGAGGGTCTTTGCCTACAACATGAAAAAATATCGCAAAAAAAGAAGGCTTTCTCAGATGAAATTGGCGGATATACTGGACACAACTACTAGCTATATCGGGGGAATGGAAATATGCGCCAACGTTCCGTCCATGGGAATGGTCGAGAAGATAGCGAAGGCCCTGGAAATCGAACCCTTCAGGCTTTTCGTGGATGACAGGCCACGGTCTGGCGGCGACGCGCCGACGGCCGACGATTACCTGGAATGCCTGACCACCCCGGAAAGGCAGGATCTGGCGAAACGCATCATAGCCCGCATATCCGACGACGTGGAACGGATACTGCAGCCCGAAACGGGGAAACGGGATCGATAACGTCGGTTTTCATTTACCCGCCTTATCTGCTATACTTGCAACATGAAAACAATAGGGAAAATCTTTCTGGTCGTCGGAATCAGCGGCTTTCTTATGCTGTTTGGTTCCTGCAGGAGAACCGAGGCTCAACAGGCGGGTGCGGCTAACCAGCCGGCAACGGGAATGCACATGCTGGAGGCGGATTTGAGTGAAGCTAACGAGGCGCTTGGCGAGGGGCTGTTCGCCAGGATAAACACGAGCAGGGGCGACATAGTGCTCAACCTGGAGTTCCAGAGAACCCCCCTGACGGTCATCAACTTTGTCGCGCTCGCGGAGGGCACCATGGCCGCCGCCGGGGGCAGGCCGTTTTACGACGGGCTTATCTTCCATAGGGTTATAGCGGACTTCATGATCCAGGGCGGGTGCCCCCAGGGAACCGGCACCGGCGGCCCGGGCTACCGTTTCCCGGACGAGATTGTCCCGGAGCTTAGGCACGACGGCCCCGGGGTTCTTTCCATGGCGAACGCCGGGCCGGGGACCAACGGAAGCCAGTTCTTTATAACCCACGTCCCGACCCCCTGGCTGGACGGCAGGCACACCGTTTTCGGCCGCGTTGTCCAGGGGCAGAACGTGGTGGACGCGGTTCAGCAGGGTGACAGGATCAACACCGTCAGGATTATCCGCAACGGCGCACCCGCGAACGAATTCAGGGCGGATCAGGCGGCCTTTGACGCGGCGCTGGCCGCGATGACCGCCGAGGCCACCGAAAGGGCAAGGGCACAGCGCGAGGCCGACCTTGCCCGGATCCAGGAGATGCACCCCAACGCGGCCACGACGCCCTCCGGCATTCGTTTCCTGGTGGAGCGCGAGGGAACTGGCATAAGGCCGGCGACCGGGCAGACGGTGCAGGTAAACTACGTGGGGGCCTTTCTTTCCGGCGAGGTCTTCGACAGTTCCGAGTTCCATGGCCGCCCCATCGAGTTCCCGGCCGGAATCGGCAGGGNGATACGGGGCTGGGACGAGATGGTCCTGGACATGCGGGTCGGCGAGAGGCGCGTAGCCGTGATTCCCCCGGAGCTTGCCTACGGCGAGGAGGGCGCGGGCGGCGTAATCCCGCCGAACGCCTTTCTGGTTTTCGAGATGGAGCTCGTGAGCGTAAGGTAACGCGATACTATAATAGGAAAGGAGAACGTATGAGCAGTCAGTACGTGGCAAAAACGCTGGAAGCCATAACCAAGAGGTACCCAGGCGAGACCGAGTTTCACCAGGCGCTAACCGAGGTTCTCGATTCGCTAAGCCCGGTAATCGAAAAAAACAGGGAGTTCGAGGACGCGGGCATCCTGGAAAGAATCGTCGAGCCGGAAAGGCAGATAATTTTCCGGGTTCCCTGGACGGACGACAAGGGCAGGGTTCATGTGAACCGGGGGAT
>WQRP01000155.1 GCA_009786675.1 Treponema sp.
TTCAAGGTAACGCTGGATCCGGAGGGGAGAATCCTGGGAACCGAAATCTTCCCCTCGACGGTAAGGGTCTCGCGCCTGACCTACGAGAAGGCGGACGGGCTGATCGCCGGCGCGGAGGGCGGGGACGCGGCGATTCTGCGCGACCTGAACGCGCTGGCGCGTCGCAACCTTGGCCGCCGAGTCGCCTCCGGCGCGATAAACATCGAGATGCCGGAGACGCACATGGACGTGACCGAAGGGCGGGTAACGATAGAGCCGGTCGTGCGCCACGAGTCGGCGGTTCTGGTGCGGGAATGCATGTTGCTTGCCGGGGAGGCCGCCGGTGGATGGGCGATGCAGCGCGGCCTGTCCATCCCGTACATCGCGCAGGAAACCGGGGAACTGCCCGGCGAGGTACTTCCGGGACTGGCCGGATCGTACCAGCTTCGCCGGTGCATGAGACCCCGGGTGCTTTCCGCGAAACCCGGGCTACACTGCGGGCTCGGACTTGACGTTTACACCCAGGTAACCAGCTGCGCCGCTACACCGACCTGCTCAGCCACATCCAGATCCGCGCCTCGCTCCGGGGCGATCCCGTCCTTTCCGCCGACGACCTGGCCTCGCGGATGTTCGCCGGGGAGGCCGCCGCGTCGGCGGTCACCCAGGCCGAACGCGCGTCCCGCGGCCACTGGATCATGGTTTACCTTTCCGGCAAAAGGGATTCGGTCTGGGATGCTGTGGCTTTGGAGAAAAGGGGAAACCGCTGGCTAACGGTAATCCCGGAACTTGGCCTTGAAACCCAGGTTTCCCTGCGCGGCGATGTCGCCCAACGACGGCGTAAGGCTGGCACTGAAGTCGGCGAGCGTTCCCACGGGGGAGGCTGTCTTCGCGGCCCTGGAGTAGACCGCCCCGGGGCGTTTCTACGCCAGCGACGAGGGCGATTCCCCGTCCCCGTCCGGCGCGACCTCCACGACGCATTCCACCGCGCGTTTCTGGTCGGCCTTGGTTACGGTCACTGTCAGGTTCTCGTAGGCAAAGCTGTCGCCCTTCTTGGGGATCTGCTTCAGCGTGTCGATAATCCAGCCGCCCACGGTGGAGGATTCCGACTCGCCTTCCATGCCGAAGTACTCGTACATCTTGTCGATCGCGGCCGTGCAGATTACCTTGTGCCGGTTGTTCCCCAGCGGCAAAAACTCCTCGACAATCTCGTCGTTCTCGTCCCAGATGTCCCCGACCAACTGCTCCAGGATATCCTCCATGGCCACAAGACCCTCCGTCCCGCCGTACTCGTCGGCGACGATTGCCAGATGGCTTTTTTCCTTCTGCAGCATCTTGAAAAGCTCGGGCACCGGGGTTCCCAGGGTGGTGTACATGACCGGGGCCATAATGTCGTCCAGGGACGTGGTCTCGTCGACGGTGCATTTCAGGAAGTCGCGGATGTGTACCACGCCGACGATATTGTCGATGCTTTCCTCGTACACCGGAAGGCGGGAATAGCCGCTGTCCAGAAAGACCGCCGCCATGCCCTTGACGCTGGAATCCTTGGGGATGCCCACGATGTTTACCCTGGGCGTCAGAATATCCTCGGCCAGCAAATCGTTGAATTCGATGGCGTTGCTGATCCGCAGGGAATCCTCCCCGGTAATCGTGCCCTCCTGCTCGGCCTCCTCCACCACGTACAGCAGCTCCTCGCCCCGGAAACCCCGTTCCTCCCCGGCGGACTCGTCCTTTCTGGCGGCGAAGCGCTCGTTGATCCGGGCCTTCCATTTGACCAGCAGGAAGTTGAAGGGCTTAAGAAGCAGCATCAGCAGTTGCAGAATGGGGGCGGAAAAGAGGGCTACCTTTTCCGGGGCGCGTTTCGACATGCTCTTGGGCAGATCGTCGGTAAACACCACGACTATTATGGTAATCACTATAGTCGAGACGACCGGCCCGGCCTCGCCGATAAGCCGCACGAACAGGAAAGGCGGAAACCGTGGCGGTGGTAAGGGCCACGCCGTTGTTGCAGATAAGCAGGGTGGAGATAAGCTCGTCGAAGCGCTCGTGCAGTTTAAGCACCAGCCTGGCCCGTTTGTCGCCGGTTTCCGCCATGTGCTTGATGCGGGCGCGGTTCAGCGACGCGAAGGCCATCTCGGTGGCGCTGAAATAGGTACCCATCACCAGCAGCACAATGAGCGCTATTATCGTGAGAATTACGTCCATATCTATCATTATGAAAACAAGCTCCTTCCGTATTGCATATTACCACATTTCGATCATAATCCGAATCGCCCAAGACCCATTTCGCGGAGGTTACACAGATCGATCATAATATACCATGCCTTGCCCGGCAAATCAACCGATGATTTTGTTTGAAAGTCCGCTCCTGGGTTCCCATTAACACGGCGTATCCGTCTCCTGTATGCCGTCGCGTTTTACATCACGCAAGTCAACATCATTCAAGAACCCGCGGAAAATATATGGTATGCTTTACAAATGAAACCACAAGGGGGTGTCGGCCAAAATGAAAAGCGGGCGGTGCGTTTCGATACCGACCTGAAAATAGAAGCGTACCGTTTCGAGGGCATCATGCAGAAATTCCCCAACCATTTCCATGAGTATTATGTCCTGGGCTTCGTGGAAAGCGGACGGAGGTTTCTGACCTGCAAAAACAGGGAATATACAATCGGCACGGGGGATTTACTCGTGTTTAACCCTCTCGATAATCATGCCTGCGAACAGGTGGACGAGAAGGCATTGGATTGGCGGTGTCTTAACATCAAAAAAGACGTTATGTGCCTTGTGACGGAGGAAATTATCGGGATAGACCATCAACCGATGTTCACATCGACCGTGGTATGCCAAAGCGATGCGGTTCCCGCTTTTAGGGATTTGCATGACATGATCATGAATGGGACGAAGGATTTTAACAAGGAAGAATTGTTCTACCTGCTAATAGAACAGTTGATAATCGATTATACAAAACCGGTTGCGGAAACATTTTCGCGGACTGGCAAGGACATTCAGGCGGCCTGTCGCTACATGGAAAGCAATTATACCGAAACGATTACATTGGCGGATTTGGGCAAGGCATCCGGCCTTAACAAATACACCCTTATTAGAAACTTTACCATGCAGAGGGGAATAACCCCGTATCAGTATCTATCGACTATCCGTGTTAACAAAGCTAAGA
>WQRP01000156.1 GCA_009786675.1 Treponema sp.
ACCGTTACCCCGCTCTGGTTCCACAGCCACCAGAAGGCCCAGTCCGCCGGCGTAAGCGCGGGATCGGCCTTCGCGAACATGCTCACGGCNTGTTTCGGCAGACCCGTGGCAAGCCTGCCACCAAGCAGNGGTTCCATAATCATGACCGACACGCCCTTTTCGGCGGCGGCCAGCAGACCCTTCTTTCCCGCCTGATAATTCTCGTCATAATAGTTGTACTGAATCATTGTAAACTCCCATGCGTAGGAGTCGAGAATCTTCAGAAAGTCGTCGCAGGTGCCGTGGTAAGAAAACCCGATCTGTCGGATTTGCCCCGATTTCTTTTTTTCCGCAATCCACTGTTCGATGCCCAGTTTCCGAAATGTATCCCATTGCGCGAAATTCGAAACGCTGTGCAGAAAATAGTAGTCCACGTAATCGGTCTGAAGCCTTTGAAGCTGCTCGTTGAAAAACATGTCAAAGTCGTTCGCGCTTTTGCACATAATCAAAGGCAGCTTGGTTGCGATGTACACGTCCTTGCGCTTGCCGTGCTTCGCGAGAATCTCCCCCAGTGTTTTCTCGCTGTTTGGGTAGATGTAGGCCGTGTCAAAGAAGTTTACCCCGCCCTCGATTGCGGCCAAAACCACCCGCTCGGTTTCCGCCCTGTTGGCGGAAAACCTCATGCAGCCAAGCCCCAGTACCGAAAGCCTGTTCCCCGATGCCTTGTCCTCACGATATTGCACTTTTCCTCCTTAATTTTCCCGTCTTTGACGATAGATTTGATGCTAGCCCCTCATTGCAAGAAAGTCAACGCCAGTATACCATGTCCTAGGGGCTACGTTCCCTGTGACAACCGGAGGTTCCGGATGCAGTTTGTTCTTTTGTTTCTTGAGGGGATTATCACCTTCGTCTCGCCGTGCCTGCTGCCTTTGCTGCCGCTGTACGTTTCCTATTTCGCGGCGGGGGAACCGGACAGGCGCAGGGCCTTGCCAACGCCGTCGGTTTCGTCTGCGGTTTCACGCTGGTGTTCGTCGCCCTGGGCGCGCTTGCCGGGACGCTGGGAAGGCTGCTTGTCGAGCACTCCGTCGCGGTGAACGTCGTCGCTGGCCTTGTCGTGGTTTTGCTGGGGCTGAATTTTACCGGTTTGATCAACATCCGATTCCTGAACCGTACCGTGCGGGTAAACGCCGGGGTGAAAAACCTGACCTTTTTCTCGTCCGTGCTTTTCGGGATTGTGTTTTCCATTGGTTGGACACCCTGCGTCGGCGCGTTTCTGGGATCGGCGCTTATGAGGGCGTCCATGCAGGGCGGGACGCTTGTCGGGGGCCTGATGTTGCTTGTATACTCGCTGGGTCTTGGTATACCGTTTGTCGCGAGCGCGGTGCTGATCGACAGGCTGAAAAACGCGTTCGACTTTATCAAGCGCAACTACGGGATTGTCAATATCGTTTCCGGCGTGTTGCTTGTTGTTATCGGCGTATTAATGGCTACGGGCCTGATGGGACGGCTCATGATTTTATGAGATGTTTTTCGAAGGGGGATTTATGACACGAAAATTGAAAACATTTCTTGGCGTTGCGGGGCTGGCGGCGTTGATAATCGTGGCGGCGTTTGCCTACAACGCCTTCGCGGATCGGGTCGTTACGACCGAGCTTCTCGTGATTCCGGTGGAACGGGACGGCACCGGGGCGGCGACCCAAAGGGAAAGGGCACCGGACTTCGCCCTGATCGACTGGGACGGAAACCCGATCCGGTTCTCCGACATCGTCGCCGGCGGAAAACCGGTGGTGCTTAACTTCTGGGCAAGCTGGTGCCCGGCGTGCAGGAACGAAAAGCCCGGGTTCGAAAGGGTCTACAGGGATCGCGGCGGGGATGCCAGGTTCGTCATGCTCGGCCTTGCGGACGGCGTGCGGGAAACGGTCGAGACGGGGCGAAACTACATCGAGGGCGGCGGCTTCACCATGCCGGTCTATTTCGACACCATGCAGGAAGGCGTTCGCGCCTATGGGATTCGCTTTCTTCCCACCACGGTCTTCATCGACGGGGACGGGTACATCGTGGCCGAAATGCAGGGCATGGTTAGCGAGGAAGCCCTGCGAAGGGCAATCGACTTCATGCTGCCTTAAACATCCGCGCGAAATAGTGTAGGCTGTCCAGAGGGCCTGTAATGAAACCTGAACCCACGATAGCCGAGCGCTGGAACAACCGCGCCCTTTTCGCCCTCCTGTGGCCGCTAATGGTCGAGCAGGTGCTGGTCGTCGCCATGGGCGCGATAGACACGGTTATGGTAAGCTCCGTTGGGGAGTTCGCCGTTTCCGGGGTGAACATCGTTGACAACATCAACAGCCTTTTGATAATCGCCTTTACCGCGCTTTCCACCGGCGGGGCCGTCGTGGTAAGCCAGTACATAGGCAGGCGGGACTACAAAAATTCCAGGTTTGCCGCGAAGCAGCTCGTGTACGTCGCCGTTCTGGTTTCGCTGTTGATGATGCTGATAGCCCTTCTGTTCCGCCGCCCCATAATCCGCCTGCTTTACGGCGAGGTCGCGGAGGACGTTATGGCCGCCGCCGCCGTCTACTTTCTGTTTACCGGGCTTTCATATCCGTTTCTGGCACTGTACACCTCCTGCGCCGCGCTGTTCCGCTCCACCGGAAACAGCAAGATTCCGATGCGTATATCGCTTCTTGCTAACGTCCTTAGCGTCGGCGGCAACGTCCTGTTCATCTACGTTATGGGAATCGGGGTGCTGGGAGCCGCATTGTCAACGTTTATAAGCAGAATCGTTGCCGCCGCCATCGCAAGTGCCATGCTTTACCGAAACGGCAGAAGCCACGTTTCGCTTTCGGGGTTGTTCAGGGTTCGCATCGTCGGTTCCATGATAAGGAACATCTGCAACGTGGGGATTCCCGGGGCACTGGAAAGTTCCATGTTCATGGTGGGAAGGATCCTTACCCAGCGAATCTTCGTGGTGTTCGGCACCGCCGCGATGGCCGCCAACGCCATAACCAGCGTGGTGAACTCCCTTTCGTTCATGCCCGGAACCGCCTTCGGCATATCGCTTATGGTGGTGGTGGGGCAGTGCATCGGGGCCGGGGACTACGCGGCGGCGAAAAAGCAGACCGCCAAGATT
>WQRP01000157.1 GCA_009786675.1 Treponema sp.
ACCGTCCAGTCGTCGTCGATAAAGGCGATCTCGCCCACCCTGTCGGGAAAGCCTTCCTGTAGTGCGCGTAGTGCAAGCTCGGCGTTAACCGGCGTTCTGCCGGGGACCTGCCCAAAAACCACGGCTCCCGACAGTAGAAGTATCAGCGCTATGTACGGTAACCTTCTCGTCATATGTCCCCCCCTTTGAAACGCCACAAATATCAAACAAACGAGAATGCGCCATAGTACACGGTTTTGTCCTGTTCGCCCAAGGCTTTCAGCAGCGACTCGGATGCCAGGCAGGGGCGCGTTCCGTCGACCAGGGTGCTTTGCAGAAGCGCCGTTACCAGCGAGCCGCCGCAGCCGGTGATCCTGCCGCTTTCAAAGGCCAGGTGCAGGTTTCGCTGTTTTCCCTCCCTGAAAAGCCTCATGCACTCCTCGATCGCTTCCAGTTCCGCCTGGTTGTCCGGGTACATGGTCATGTTGAAGGAAACCACCAGCAGGGTGTCCTCCATGATTGGCGTGAAGACCGCGTGAAGGGCGTCCGCCAGGACGCGGGTATACTCCTTTTTCTGTCCGCCCATCAGTATTGGGACGATGCTTGCCTGCGGAAAAAAGTATTTTACGAACGGAAGCAGTACCTCGATTGAATGCTCGTGAAGGTGGGGGATGTCGTTCATGCTGATAAGCGGGCTGTACGATTCGAGCCACCCGGACACTTCCTGGTCCACGGGTATGTCCCCAAGCGGCGTCTGGAACGAATGGGAGGTCGAAAGAAAAACGCCCTCCTCCAGTTTGCTGTGGATTGGCCCCATGACGACGACGCGCGACGGGCTGTTCCGGCCCGCGGCCGAGGCGAAGGCCGCCCCTGCAAGGTTGCCGGAAATTTCCCACGCCCCGTGCGGCGCGATTATTGCCCTTGCCTGGCTTCCCCTTCCGCGCTTAAGCCCGATCTCGAGCATATATGACAGCACGCCTGCCGAATCGTTTGGGTAAAATAGTCCATCGACAATAGGCGAGCGAACCCGTTTCGCCAAGGCTGTCATTCTTTCCACATATATAATACTAGTGTCCCGACGGGCCGGGCGCAAGAAGAAGGCGGAAAAAAAGGGGAACCGGCGGTTCCCCTTCCCTGTGCGTTGTACGGTGTTAGTTTATGGGCGCCTGCGACACGCGGACCTGGCTGTCGGCGAAACCGTCTATGGATCTTACCAGCGCGAGCCAGTAGTTTGCCTCGGTTTCCGAAAGGTACGGTCCCACCCGGACGCGGTACCAGGTTCTGCCGTCGATGTTGCGGTTTTCGATAATCGAGGCGATGCCTTTGGATTCAAGCGAATCTTTTACGAGTTCCGCGCGTACCTTGCTGCTAAAGGCTCCTGTCTGGACCCAGAAGTTGTTCCGGGTCGCGGGCGCCGGTGGCGCGGGTCTTGCCGCCGGTGCCGGTCTTGCTGCCGGGGGTTGGACGGGCCTGGCCTGGGCGGCGGGCGCCGGTCTTGCCTGAACCGGTGGCCTGACGGCTACGGCCGGGGCGTCCGGAACCGCGGCGGCACGGGGCGCCGGTACTGTGATGGTGGTTACGCGCGGGGCGTCCTCTTGGGTTACGGGGGGGCGCACCGGTACGGGAACAGGTGCCCGCTGTTGCGCCGGCTGCTGTGCAGGGGGCTGTACGATAAACGCGGGATCTTCCCTTTCAGGTCCCGGAAGGGGAACGGGCACTTGCCATTGGTCCGCCGGCTGCACGGGTCGATCCACGCCGAAGTTTGCCTGCGGGACGGTTTGCCAGGTGGGTGCCGTGGCCTGCCTGGGGCTGATTATCATAAGGGGAATGCCTATAAGGATCAGCAGTACCACGCCCACCGATACCGCTACCAGTAACAACTTTTTCTTTTCCATGGACCGTTTCGAAGCCTCCCTTCAGCGCGTTCTGTTTTCCAGTTTTCCCAGAATCCCGTCGATTTGCCGTTCCAGTCCGTATCCTGGCACCGATTCCCCAATCCCCGGGTTTTCTACAATGTAAATATCGGCATTTCCGGCCAGATATTGAGGCGTAAATTGCCGTTGGCTTGAAAGCCGGCGCAGAAGATCGCTCCACGGAAGCCTGTCCCTGCGCCTTGCCCGGGCAAGCCGGACAAGCCAGGGTGCCCGGACAAGGATTATGCAGTCCAGCCACTCGAAAACCGCGCTCTTGTGCAGCACCGCGGCGTTTATGACGCAGGTTTGCCTGTCCTCGCCGGCGAGCCCGCCTTGGGCGGCAATCCACTCCAGGGTCATGCGGTTCGCCTCCGGGTGGACGATAGCCTCCAGCGCGTTCATCTCGGCTTCGTTCCCGAAAACCTTAGCCCCCAGAGCCTTTCTGTTTACCGAGCCGTCCGGGGCTTTCACGTCCTCCCCAAACCTCGCGAAAACGTCCGCCTTTTGCCCCTCCAGACAGATATGCCCCAGCTTGTCAACGTCCAGAACCGGGAGACCCCGGCTTGAAAGTATCGCGGCGACGTGGTTTTTTCCCGCGCAGTAACTCCCGGCAAGTCCGATCAGCAAAACGCCCCCCGTGGGAAACTCAACCGCCCTGCCTGTAGCCCGAAAGGAAATCGCCGATTTTCCGCATCGCGTCCGTCAGGGTCGCCTTGTCCGGCAAAAAGACGATGCGGAAATGGTCGGGATCCTTCCAGTTAAAGCCGGTGCCGTGAACCAGAAGTATATGCTTGTCGCGCAACAGGTCCAGCATGAACTTTTCGTCGTCGGCGATGCCGAAACGCGCGACGTCAACCTTGGGGAAGCAGTACAGCGCGCCCTTGGGTTTGACCACGGAAAGCCCGGGGATCTCGTTGATCATGCCTACCGCCACGTCCCGCTGTTCGCGCAGTCGCCCCCCGGGAAGCAACAGGGTCTTTAGGCTCTGGTATCCGCCAAGGGCCGTCTGTATGCCGAACTGGGCGGGCATGTTGGCGCAGAGCCTCATACTGGAAAGCATCTCCAGCCCCTCCGTGTAGCTCGCGGCCCTTTTCTTGTTCCCGGAAAGCACCATCCAGCCGGCGCGGAAACCCGCCGAACGCCAGGCCTT
>WQRP01000158.1 GCA_009786675.1 Treponema sp.
TTCTCCCGCGCCATAGCCGGCAAGGAAAACACCGCCGGCATTACCCTGCGGGTGGAGCCGGCGGAACGCGGGGCCGGGAACGGGTACGTCAACGGGATAACCGGCAGGAGAGACATTCCGGAGGCGATTTTCGCGGCGGTGGAACGCGGGGTGACCGGGGCATTCGCGTCCGGGATCGTCATGGGCTACCCCTGCATGGACATAATGGTGACGCTCTGCGACCTAAGATACTCCGAACTGACCGGGACCGAGTTCGCCTTCGAAGCCTGCGCCAGCATGGCCTTTGACGAGGCCTGTCGCAAGGCCGGCCCGGTGTTGCTGGAGCCGATCATGGCGGTAAACCTTGTAAGCCCGCACGAGTTCGTCGGCGAGGTGATGAGCCTTGTAACCCAGCGCGGCGGACAGGTGACGAACATGGAGGCCAAGACCGACATCGACGAGATCAAGGCACAGGCACCCATGGCGCAGATGTTCGGGTTCATGACCTCGCTACGCAGTATCAGCCAGGGGCGGGCGAGCTTCAGCATGGGGTTTTCGCATTTCGAGAGGCAATCGGGGCGTTTCTAACCGCAACCTGGAACACCGAACTTGCAGGCCCACCGGGTTCTATGCTAAACTTACCTAATGAAGCGTTTACCATTGGCGGCGTTTGCCCTGCCGTTCCTTCTTTCCTGCGCCACCACGCAGAACATCTCCTACGACTACAGCCCGGAACAGCTAATCCAGCGGGCGCAGGAGGCATCCGACCGAAACCGTTTCAACCTTGCCCTACAGTTTTACCAGGCTTTGCTGGACAGGAACCCCGACAATCTAGTCTGGGTGGTCAACGCGGAATACGAAATCGCCTTTATCCATTACAGGCAGCGAAACTTCGGCGTGGCCAGGGCGGGACTGTACGCCCTGCTGGAGCGTTACGAGGAACCGGGCGGGGAGTTCCTTCCCGAAAAGTTCAGGGTGCTTGCCCACGTCGTCCTTGGAAGAATAGCCGAAAGGGAAACCCAGCGTTTTTCCAGGGGACGCTGGACCGTGCCTGAATCCCCAGCCGGGGTTCCGCCCCCCGCAATACCGCCGCCGGATCCCGCCCCGGCCAGGATTGAGGACGCGCTGCAAAGGGCCGCCGAGGACGTTTCCATGCTCTTCGCCGAGGGGGCGCGGGTCGCGGTTCTTTACCTGCCGGACGGCTACATGGAATTCATTGTCTACGAAATCGAACACCTTTTACGTATGCAGGGTTTTGCCACGGTTGACAGGAACGATTTGCGTAGAATCGGCGACGAGCAACAGCTAGTCCTAACCGGCGAGCTTGACGGCTACACGGCCGCAAGAATAGGTTACGCCGCGGGGGCAAGCTTCGCCATAACCGGCAGGGTTGTCGCCGAGGACGATCTCCGGCGGTTGAACCTGTGGGCATTTGACACCTCAACGGCGGTATTGGTCGGGACGGCGTTCGAGGAATTCTAAGCCTCAGGGATGCGGCAGTATTATTGCGTGGAGCTCTATCCCCTGCCGCTCTATCCCCGCGTCGACCATATCCCTGGTTATCCTGCCCCTGGGGCGCGGGTGCGGTGGCGCGTCGCCGATTAGAATCATCACTCTAGTATCCCCTTCCCAGGCAAGCTGCGTCGCCCCGGCGTAAAGAGCCTCGTAGACCGCCTCCGGGATGTCCCCTCCCCCGCCTACCCTGATGGTGTTGATGCTTCGCTGAAGTGCGTCGAAGTCCGTGGTAAAGGGAATAACCCTGTACAGAAAGTCCGACTGGCGATCGTAGTCCTTGTAAAACACCATGCCCACCCTGACCGAATCAAAGTCGGCAACCATCGCCTGTACCGCGGGAATCAGATGCAGGCGTATCTCGTTGAAGAAAGCCCTCATGGAGCCGGTAACGTCCAGGCAGATGACGATATCTACCGAAGGACCGTCCACCTGCGCCAGTATGGATCTTACCCGATCCATCATCTCGCCAGGAACGGCCGCGAAGCCCGCGTTTTCCGCGCCGGCAAGAGAGACAAACGCGTCAACCGTTTCCGACAAAAACCGCCTGCCCGGCGGCGGCGCCGGCGCGGTGGGGGGCGGTGGCGTCTCGGGGAGTGGCCTGGTAAATTCCTGCGAAATACGCAGGACAAAAGGGTTGTCCTGAAACGGCCCCCTGTAGTCGGCGTGGGCATAGTAAAAGGCCCTGATGTTCAAGTACATGCCGTCGCCGACGTGAACCTCGCCGTGCCTTCCGCCCTCGTGGCCGTACAGGAGCCTGTAGGGTATGTATATATGAAAGGCCCAGCCCATCTCCGGGTGCCACCTGGGGGTGGAGGAAACCAGCGAATAAATGCCCCGCACGGGGACACCGTCGATCAGGCGTATCTCGTCCCCGTTTATCTCGTTCCACTCGGCCGCGCGGTAAGCGAAGTTGGCCTCGCGGAAAAGGGGATCCCTGGTGGTCTCGGTAAGCAGCACCGAGGAGATGTCCGGCCTGTGGCGAATAAACAGGTGAAACCCGCCGTCAGGCCTTAGCTCGACCAGCAGATCCCCCTGGGCGACGCCCAAGTCCTGCGCGTGAAGCGGCGCCATCGCCACGAGTGACAGCAACAGTATCGCGTAACGGCGGATCGCCGGAAACCCTAAAAAAGACTTTGCCATGTCTCTTATTATCGGATCGAACGTGCGGCAGCTAAGGCAAAAGATGGCAGGTGCCTACAAATTCCATGCCGCCCAGCAACTCAAGTTTTGGCGCCCATGGCACCGCTATTTGCCTTCGATATTCAATTTGCCGATTCGGTACGCGATTACCTGCGTAATATCGCTGATAAGCTCCTCCTGAAACGTTCCCATTGTTCCGGTTTTGGGCGAAGAGTAGGATTTGGTCGAAAAAAGGGCCGGAGCGTCAATCTCAAGGGCGGCGGCTATGCGTTCAAGCATTTCGGAAGATGGAAACTTCTTTTCGCTTTCAATCATGCCGATGTAATGGGTCGAAGTCCCCACTCT
>WQRP01000159.1 GCA_009786675.1 Treponema sp.
ACAGCAACTTCTGCCTGTACAACGGCGGGATTGCCGGCGGCTTTATCGCGACGATGTTCGCCGGGCTTTTCCGCAGCATAGGCATGGAGATTGTGCCGGAGGCCTACTGGGACACTTCGCACACGTTGCAGCTTACGATTCTTGCCTGCGGTATCGGGGTGGTGCTTATCGTTTACGGTATAGTCATGGACAAGCCGTCGGTTTCCTTTAGGCGGTTCAGGAACATCCAGAGCGAAAGCGATCCGCACGACAACGACTTTTTTTCCAAGTACGGAAGCAGTTGCTACAAGAACATCGGCATCCTGTGCCTTGTGTCGACCGCCGTAATACTCCTGCTGGGCATGACGAGCGAGGAGGGACCGATCATGAACGGCCCGATCCTGGGCGGGGTTTTCACGGTGTCCGGTTTCGCCGCCTCCGGCAAGCACCTTAGGAACACGATTCCGGTTTTAATAGGAAGCGTAATCGCCGTGCATTTTAACCATCTTTCGCCGACCGCCCCCGTCAACGTCCTTGCGATTCTTTTTTCGACCGGGCTCGCGCCCATCGCCGGCAAGTACGGCTGGGCCTGGGGTATCGCGACCGGGTTTTTCCACGTTTCCATCGCGGTCTTTATCGGGGACATAAACGGCGGGCTGAACCTGTACAACAACGGGTTTGCCGGAAGCTTTGTCGCGGTAATGATCCTGCCGGTAATCGAGTTTTTCCGGGGGCTTTACGCAAGGGTTCAAACCAGGGTCAGGCGAAGATAGCCGGGTCAGTTCCGCTGCCCGCCCAAAAGCCCGTACAGCCTGTCAAGGTCTTCCAGGGAATAGTACTCGATGTGGATGCGGCCCTTTTCCGTACCGCCTTCTATGCTTACCTTTGTTCCAAGCCTTTCGATGAACCTTTCCTCCATCTCGACAATTTCCGGCGAACGCCTCGCGGCGGGCCTTTCCGCGTCCTCCTCCCCGGCCGGGGGGGGGGAGTTTATCGCGGCCGCCCGCTTTTCCGTCTCGCGGACGGAGTGGCCCTTGGCGATGACCTCCCTGAACAGCTTTTCCCGCAGTTCTTGGTCCGTTACCGAAAGCAGGGCCCGCGCGTGTCCGGGGCTTATGCCGCCGCCTTCCAGGCTTTTCTGCATTTCGGCGGAAAGCTTTAGCAGGCGGAGGGAGTTCGCCACCGTGGATCGGTTCTTGCCGACCCTTGCCGCGAGCTCCTCCTGCGACAGTCCGGAGAAGTCCATCAGGTTTTTGTACGCGGCGGCCTCCTCTATGGGGTTAAGGTCGCTGCGCTGGATGTTCTCGATAAGCGAGACCTCCAGCCGTTTCTGGTCGGTGTACTCGCGGATGATGGCCGGGATCTCGCCAAGGCCGGCGATCCTGGCCGCCCTGGTCCGCCGCTCGCCGGCTATTATTATGTAGGTGCCGTCGCCGGAATCCGCCGCGATAATCGGCTGGATAACGCCGTGCTCGGCAATCGAGTCGGCGAGCTCCCGCAGCTCCGCCTCGTCGAAGCTCTTTCTGGGTTGCCCGGGGCTTGCGACAAGCCTGTCCAGGGCCAGCCTTACCACGGCGTCGCCCCCCGGGCTGTCCGCGTCGGAAAAGCCCTCGTCGTTTTCGGAAAGCAGGGCGTCCAGGCCCCGGCCAAGCACCGGCTTACGTGACGTCATTCGTTCCTCCTTTTTCGCCGCCTTGCGAAACCCGGTTCAGTATCTCCCGCGCGAGGCTCTGGTACGCCCGCGCCCCGGAGCAGTGCGGATCGTACAGCACTATGGGCTGGCCGTGGGATGGGGCCTCGGAAAGGCGGACGTTCCTTGGAATAATAGTTGTGAAAACCTTGTTTTTGAAATAGGCGCTTACCTGCCTTACGACGTCCTGGGCCAGCCTGGTCCGCGGATCGTACATCGTAAAGAAAATGCCCCCTATTCCCAGGGACTTGTTCAGGCCGCGTTGGATCTTCTGTATGGCGTTAAGCAGGTGGGACAGGCCCTCCATCGCGAAGTACTCGCACTGCATGGGGATTAGCGCGTCGTCCGCCGCCGCCAGGCCGTTCAGGGTAAGCACTCCAAGGCTGGGGGGGCAGTCCATAAGGACAAAGTCGTAACGGTCCTTTATCGGGGCAATCGCTTTTTTCAGGAACAGGTAGCGCCCCTCCTGCCCGATAAGCTCCACCGCCGCGGCGGCAAGCTCGGTACTGGACGGGATTACGTCAAGCCGGGGAACGGCGGTCTTTCTTATCGCCTGGTCGACCGTGACCGCCCCCGCCAGAAGCTCGTAGATCCCCGGCTTGGGGGGCCTTGCGCCGACGCCGCTGGACAGGTTTGCCTGCGAGTCGAAATCCACCAGCAGGATCTTTTTCCCTTCCTGCGCGAGGTACGCCCCTATATTTAGGGCCGAGGTGGTTTTGCCGACCCCCCCCTTTTGGTTCACAAAGACATAGGTCTTACCCATGCACCCAGTATATATCTACGGTGGGCAAGTATCAACACGCCGGCCGCGGAAACAATGCCGGTTTTTTCGTTTCCGGCGCTTGTGTTTTTTCGGTTCCATAGTATAATTATCCGGGCGCGTTGGCGCCGCGAGGAAAAAACAAACGTTTTAGGAGGAAATCTGCGTGAACAGTTCAGACGCTCACACGCCCAAAAAAAGGAGCACCGTTAAGTTCGCCATTATGTCCGTCATCGGCGTGTTTTTATTCATGGTGCCAATACCCGACGGCCAGGGCGCGTTCAACATTCCGTTGGGGTACGCGATAAGCTGGCTAGGCGGGGTCATAAACTCGCTGGAGGTAAACGGCTTCGGGCTGATTTTCCTGCTGGCCGCCCTGCTTGTCACCGTCTCGTTTCTCGGCTCGGTGCTGGCTTATATCGTAAAGCCCGCCTTTATCATGAACTCCGAAAAGCTCAAGGGGCTTTTCTGTTGCAACATTGTCTATTTTGTAAGCAAGGCCGTTGGTGTTGCCGTTGCG
>WQRP01000160.1 GCA_009786675.1 Treponema sp.
TTTTTCATAGTGATTGGTCTTCTTTTACTGGGAGGGGCGAAGACCTAGGGAATCGCGGTTCCCTAGTTACGCATATCGGGCCTTGAGCCCGCCGGACCTTGGGTCGGTAGGTTGCCAGTATGTTTTTTGACGTTAACTCCAAGGACAGGGACTCTCTCGCGCGGGCCGGTACCCTGCGACTTTCCCACGGGGAGGTTTCCACGCCGGTGTTCATGCCAGTGGGGACGGCGGGCACGGTAAAGGCCCTTACGGTCGGGGACCTGCGGGAAATCGGCTTCCGGATAATCCTTTCAAACACGTACCACCTGTACCTTCGCCCCGGAATGGAGGTCATGGCCGGCGCGGGCGGACTGCACCGCTTCATGGCATGGGATCGGAACATTCTTACCGATTCCGGGGGCTATCAGGTTTTCTCGCTTTCCAACCTGCGAAAAATCGCGCCGGAGGGTGTGCGGTTCCAGTCCCATATAGACGGCTCCAGACACCTCTTTACCCCGGAAAACGTGGTCGAAACCCAGTGCATTATAGGCAGCGACATACAGATGCAGCTTGATGTTTGCAGCGCGTGGGGCGCGGATCGCAGGGAGGCCGAGAAAGCACTGGACCTTACCACCGAGTGGATGGGCCGGGCGGTGCGAACATGGGAACAAAAGCGGGGGGAAGGCTACCGGGGAAGCCTTTTCAGCATCGTGCAGGGGAACTTTTTCCCCGATTTACGCAAACGCAGTGTCGAGGCCTGTATCGCGGCGGGCACCCCGGGCATCGCGATTGGGGGCCTTTCCGTCGGCGAACCGCACGCGGCCTTTACCGAGACGCTGGGGCTTACCGCCGCGCTTCTGCCCGACGAAAAACCCCGCTACCTTATGGGCATAGGCACCCCGGAGTACATTCTGGAGGCCATAGAAAACGGGATAGACATGTTCGACTGTGTTGTGCCTACCAGAGAGGGCCGAAACGGAAGGGTCTACACCCGTCAGGGGCCACTTGCCCTAAAAAAGACCGACAGACGCATGGATTTTGTGCCGATAGATAAAGAGTGTACCTGCAAAGTATGTGGACAATACAGCCGCGCCTATCTGCGCCACCTATTTAAAAATCAGGAGATACTCTGCTCCATGCTGGCAAGCTACCATAACCTGTTTTTTCTTAATCAACTGGTTCTTGACGCACGTCGCGCTATCGTGGAAAATCGTTTTTCCTCGTTCAAGCGGGACTTTCTTTCGGGTTACAAGGAGAAAGCGGAATGAAAACTGGATTTTTTCCCAAGGCATTTTTCATGGTCTCGTTGCTGTCGGCGGTGTTTTTTATGCCAGCGGCATTTGGGCCGAATATTTTCGCACAGGAAAGGACGGAACAGCAACGGGTGGACATAAACGAGTTGCGGCGCGACATAGTGCGCTTCGGCACGGAAACGGAAATCGCCGCCCTGATGCAGGAGCTTAGGGAGGAAGGCACGGACTCCCTTGACAACGAAATCATTGCCCTTACGCGCCACACCAACAACCATAACATTCTTGCCGTGGCCTTTAACTTTTTCGGCGAAAGGGAAAGAACCGGGCTGGAGGAACGGGCAATATACGCCGTGGAGGAACGCTTCGACGAGCACAGCGAAACGGTGCTTGCCGCGATAGACTACCTTGGCAGGATAGGCGCGACCGAGGCCATACCGGTCCTTCGCGAGGTAGCCGAAAGCGAGGAAAGGCGTTTTCTGACCAATACGATTCGCGCCCTTGGGCGAATCGGCGGGGCCGCCAGCGGCAGGGTTGCCGACGACATGGCCGAATACCTTGTCGAGTTCTACGAGGATCGCGATCTGGATTCCGGGCCCCAGCGCGAGATAATACTTGCGCTAGGCACCAACGGTTCCGCCGCAGCGGTGGAATTTCTTTCCGCCATTGCCGACAACAGCGAGAGCGGCCAGTTTCTGCGTATCGCCTCGCTGGAATCCCTTTCGCAAATCGGCAATCCCCGGGGCCTTGACGCGGTGCTTGCCAGCGTTTCGGCGGGCGAGCCCCANGTCCGGGCGGCCGCCGTCCAAGCCCTTGGGCCGTTCTCCGGCNCGGCGGTGGACGCNGCAATNCTTGATGCCTTCCGCGATTCCCACGAGCGCACCCGCATCGCCGCCGCCCACGCGAGCCGGGATCGCCGGCTTGTCGCGGCGGTTCCCTACCTTAGGTTCCGCGCCACGCGCGATGAAAGCCAGGCCGTAAGGGAGCACTCGATACGCGCACTGGGCGCGATCGACAACAGCGAGTCCATGCAGGTAATCGAGGAGCTGTTTATCGAACGCCGAAACTCGGCCCGCGTGCGCACTACGTCGGGGGAGATGCTTATGCAAAACAGCCCGGACCGGTTTCTGGACACGTTTATCGAGGAAATGGACGAGGCAAGGCGCAGAAACCTGACCGCCCTGTACAACAGCTTTTTAGGGATTCTAAGCAGGACAACGGCCCGCAATATGGAACCAATTACCCGTCGCCTTATGGCGGAAAGGGGNATAATCGAAAGATCCTATGCCNTGGAAATCGCCGCAAACAACAACCTTGTAAGTCTGGCCGACGAAATNAGGGTTCTTNCCGAGGACAACAATCAGGGNCTTGCGCGAAGGGCAACGCGAACGCTTGAAAGGCTGGGGCTTCAATAACAAACAAGGACGGATATATGGCGGAAATCCCTCCCGGCAAAAAGAAACCTCAACCCATTCCCTCGCTGTATATCCAGGTGCTTTTTGTGGCGCTGGCTTTTTTTCTAATGGTTGTATCAAGCAGCTCATATGTCAGCAACATGCTGCGAGACTCCCTTCGAAGGGAATCTCGGGATCTGCTCGACAGAACAAGGCTGAAGATAGAAATCGCGCTGGCGGAATCCGAAAACACGCTTGTCGCCGTTTCCAGAAGCATTCGCCA
>WQRP01000161.1 GCA_009786675.1 Treponema sp.
TACACGTTTTGCGGACACATGGTGGGTGTAGATCAGGGGTAGATCACCAGATTGTGGATCTGGCTGTCGCGGGTTCAAATCCCGTCATCCACCCTATGTGCTGGAAGCCGCCGGTTGGCCGGACGTCAACCGGCGGCTTTTTGTTCGCCGCGCCCGTAGCTCATCTGGATAGAGTAACGGACTTCGAATCCGTAGGTAGCTGGTTCGAACCCAGCCGGGCGCAACGGCTCAGTCGCTTATCAGCATCGACAGCCGGCGGTAGGTCTGGTTGACCACGCGCTTTGCCCCGGCGTCCAGGCCCTCGCCCATTTCCCCGATTAGCGCGTCCAGGCTCGCCAGGCTCTCGTTAAGGCTCGTGTGGAAGCCCCGGGAGCAGCGGAGCCAGTAGCCGCCCTCCCCGTCCGTGAACAAGCCCAGGAAACCCAGCTCCCTAGAGTTTTTCTTCCAGGGCGCCGGCCTTACCAGGCTGTCCATGTGCTCGAGCAGTGCGCCAAGGTCGTCGCCGGAACTGAAAACCCTCTTGCGGGGCCACGCGCGCCCGGACGCGTTCTCGGGATCCAGGGACGGGGCAAGCGACAGGATCAGGGCGAGCTTTTCCCCGTCAAGCAGGCTCAGGCCCTCGAAGACGACGCGGCCCCTCAGCCCCTTGTACATTCCCTTGTGGACGGCCTCGGCGTCCCGAACCCGAGCCAGCCTTTCCCACGGCAGGATGGCCGTTTTCTTTCCCTTGACGGTTTTGATCTCGAAGACCTCGCCGGCGATCTTGACGTTGTTGGTGAAGTCCCGCGCCGTCATCAGGGCCCCGGCCCTTTTCCCCCTTCCGCCGGCCTCGGGTCCCTGCCCGGACTTTCTACCCCGCTCCCCGGCGAAAAGCCCGGGGCCGATCCTGTCCAGGATTCCACGCGAGAGCGGCGACACCGACATCGCGTACATCCTGCTGGTGCGGACGATCTCGCCGGCGACGATGAACTGCGGATCCATGCGGAACATCACCGAGCCGGGGTGGATTATGATCTTGTCGGCGGTCAGGCTCCGGTAGCTGGTGTTCCGGCCGTGCCCCTCGCGGACGCAGACGAACTGGATCATCCCCCGGCCTATGCAGCACAGGTAGTCGTCCGGGCCGCCGCCCTCCAGGACGGGGATTTTCAGTGAGGCGACGATTTCCTCCAGCTGGGCGGTCACGTTCACGATTTCCGCCATGGCCCGCTCGTCAAGGTAGCTGCGCTCGCAGAACCTGGCCCCGTTGGGTGCGTCGCGGTAGGCCGCGAAAAGCCGGAGGTAGGAAACGAAGTCGCCGCGGTCGTCGCGGAAGCGGTGGTGCGCCTTGCGCGCGTCGGTTTCCTCGCCGGGCGGAAGGACGTACGGGCTTTGCGTGGAAAGGAACGCCGCCGCGACGAGGGTCTCGCGCAGGACGCTCGGGTGGCGCATGATCGCCTCGACTATGATCCGGGACTGCCGCGGCGCGAGCGGGAATTCTGTCATGAGCCTGCCGACGTTGGAAAGGCCGCGGTCCGGCTCCAGCGCGCCAAGAAGGTTCAGCGTCTCTATGCCGGCGATCAGCCCCTCCTTTCCCGGCGCGGAGATAAAGTCGAAGTCCTCGAAGTTGGAGATGCCAAGGTCGGCCATGCGCAGTATCACCTCGGAAAGGTCGGTGCGGAAAATTTCCTCGGTGGTGAAAAGCGAGCGGTTCTCGAAGTCGCGGCGGGTGTAGAGCCGGTAGCAGGTGCCCTCGCGGGTGCGCCCCGCCCTCCCCCTTCGCTGGTTCGCCGAGGCCTTGGAGACCGGAGCCTCCACAAGGCTGGACGTAAAGCTTCGCGGGTTGTACCAGTTTAGTTTCGACAGCCCAGAATCTATCACGGCGGTGATTCCCTCGATTGTCACAGATGTTTCCGCGATGTTCGTCGAAAGCACGACCTTGGTCTTTCCGGGCGGCGCGGGCTCGAACACGCGCTCCTGCTCCTCCTTGCCGAGCCTGCCGTAAAGAGGAAGGATGTAGAGCGACTGGCCGACCCTGCCATGGGAAAGCCTGCCCATGCAGTCCTTGATCATCTTTTCCCCGGAAAGAAAAACCAGGATGTCACCTTCCCGCCTCTCGTCGACAAACCGGGTAACGATTGTATCGACCTTTGCCAGGATTGCGTCCGCCGCGCCGTCGCCCGGGCGCGCGCCCCTGCCCTTCGCGGTATCCTGCGCCTGGAATCCCCGGCCGGTGTCCGCGCCGCCGGCCTCCGGCGGATCGTACACGAGGGTCACCGGGAAACGCTGCGCGTCGATCTTGACGATGGGACAGTCACCGAAATAGGCCGAAAACACCCCAGTGTTGATCGTAGCGGAGGAAACTATCACCTTGAACTCCTTCCGGTTCTCCAGGACCCGTTTAAGAAGTCCCAGGATGAAGTCGATGTTGAGGCTTCGTTCGTGGGCCTCGTCCACGACGAGAACGCTGTACCTGGAAAGCCAGGGATCCAGCTTCATTTCCTGCAGGAGAATCCCGTCGGTCATGATTTTTATTTTCGTCTCGTGGTTCGTGCGATCCTCGAAGCGCATCTTGTAGCCGACGAGTCCGGGGATCGTCGTTTTCATCTGGCGCGCGATGAATTCGCTTACCGAGACCGCCGCGATGCGGCGCGGCTGGGTCACGCCGACGATTCCGTGGCGGGAATAGCCGGCCTCGTGCAGGATAACGGGAAGCTGGGTTGTTTTCCCGGAACCGGTCGGGCTTTCGACGACAAGCGCCTGGTGGTCCTTCAGCGCCGACAGAATGAGTTGGTGGTTCTTGTACACAGGTAGATCGAGATAATTCATATATATCACCATACAGGCACTTCACATTTTTGTCGATTGTGGTATGATGTAGTGACACGAGAAAAAAACTAC
>WQRP01000162.1 GCA_009786675.1 Treponema sp.
GGCCTTGGACATCTGCTCCACACCGGCAAGCAGCTTGCGCCGGGCTTCCTCGTTGAACAGTAACTGTTTCGCCATGTTTCTTTACTCCTCTCTTACTTTTTGCTGGCCTCACCTAGGAAACCGCCCGTGAAGCCAGTTATGGTATAATTGATTGTACCCCATTGTTGGAGCCACCTTTAAAATACTAGATTGCCCAAAATTTTGCAAGGGGGCGATTTCCCTGTTTTGCGCCCACAGGCGCATTTTGCCAAACAATCCGCCTGATTATTCGCCAAAAAGGGGAAAAGTGTTCTATAACATAACCGACGAAAAAGGCGGGGCCTCGTCCAGGACGCGGGCAATGGCGCGGTGGCCGTCCAGGACAAGCCCGGGGTCGTTTTCAAGGATGAAAAAAGCGTCGGCGCGGGCTTTTGCCAGCACCTCTATGTCGCGGATTGGGTTGGCGATTCCCAGGCTAAGGTAGCCGGACTGCTCGGTTCCGGCAATCTGCCCGGGGCCGCGAAGCCGCAGGTCTTCCTCGGCAATGACGAAGCCGTCGGTGCTTTCCAGCATGACCTTTAGCCGGGCTTTTCCGTCCTCGGTTAGCTCGTCGGAATATACCAGGAAGCAGTACGCCTGGTCCTGCCCCCTGCCGACCCTGCCGCGCAACTGGTGCAGGGCGGAAAGGCCGAAACGCTCGGCGTGCTCGATTACCATGCAGTTCGCGTTGGGCACGTCCACCCCGACCTCGACCACGCTGGTCGCGACCAGGACTTTTGTTTCGCCGGCACGGAAACGTTCCATTGTCCGCCGCTTTTCTTCCTCGTCCAGCTTTGAGTGGACAAGCGCGACGGCAAAGCCCGGGAAAACTTCCCTTGCTAGCCTTTCCGCCATGGACACGACGTCTTTAAGGGCGGCGTTCCTGGGGTCGGGATCGTCGCCGTCCTCCGGGGACGGGCCCTCTATGAGCGGGTAGACAAAGTACGCCTGCGATCCGGCCTCCAGCCTGCGGCGCACGAAGTCGTAAACCCTGGCCTCGCTGGATTCCCTGGCCAGGTGGGTTTTTACCGGCTTTCTGCCCGGCGGCAGGTCGCGGATTACAGAGACGTCCATGTCGCCGAAAACCGTCATCGCAAGGGTCCGGGGAATCGGCGTGGCGCTCATCATCATCAGGTGGGGGTTGTTGCCCTTTTCCATGATGAGCGAGCGCTGCGTCACGCCGAAGCGGTGCTGCTCGTCGATTACCACCAGCCTCAGGTTTTTGTACTCGACGCCGCGCGAAAAAAGCGCGTGGGTTCCCACGGCAACGTCAATCTCGCCGACGGCAAGGTGCCGAAGCAGTTCCTTTCTTCCCGCCGCCTTTATGTTCCCGGTCAGGAACGCGATCCTTAGCCCCAGCGGTTCTAGCAGACGGGCGGCGTTTTCCGCGTGCTGGCGGGCAAGCAGTTCCGTGGGCGCCATAAGCGCGGCCTGTGCGCCGTCGTCAGCCGCTCGCAGCGTCGCCAGAAACGACACCAGGGTTTTGCCCGAGCCAACGTCGCCCTGCAAAAGGCGCGACATGGAAAACCCGCCCCGGACAATGTCCGCGTTGATTTCGTCGACGGCTTCGCGCTGTCCCTGCGTAAGGCGGAAGGGCAGCCGCTCGAGCAGTCGTTCCTGCAAGGGCGAAAGGGAAACCCTCGCGGCCGGGCTTCCGGGCGCCCTGCGGCCAAGGGCCCTCATGCCCACCATTACCTCAAGGTAAAACAGTTCCTCGTATACCAGGGTTTTTTTCGCGGCTTCCAGTTCCCCGATCGAGCCCGGAAAATGAATCGCCTTTATCGCCGCCGCCTTGGAAAGCAGCCCATCCCTGGACACGATTTCCCCGGGAAGCTCGTCTTCGATGTCGTTGGCGTATTTTTCTATGGCGCTTGCAACGAAGCCGCGAAGTTTTGTTTGCGTAAGACCCGCGCTAAGGGGATAGACGGGAAGAATGCCTGGATTACAATTCCCTGGATTCGAATCGTCCCCCGTTACCGGCTCGATCTCAAAATCCGTCGATTGAATGTCGCCGTACCTGTACTGGAAGCGGCCCCACAGACGGAAGCGCCTGCCCGGGACAAGCTGCTCCTTCATCCACGGGCGGTTAAAGCAGACAAGCGCCGCCCTTCCGCTTTCGTCCTCCACGTACGCTTTTAGCGTCGGTTTGCGCCCACCGCCGATCCAATCGCGGCTTAGCACGGTGACCTCGGTGCAGACCTGCGCCCTGTGGAATTCGCCAAGGGGAACCCTTACGCTTCTGTCCTCCCAGTCCCGTGGGTAATGGCTCAGAAGCCCCGCCACGTTCGCTATTCCCAGCCGCGCCAACTTCGGAACCATCACGGGGCCGATGCCCTTGATTGATGCCAGGGGCGCGGTGATGGAGCGAAGAAACATTTACGACGCCAGTACCCTGACTAACATTCGAAGGACGGCCCCCCCGATCATCCAGAAGGCGACGAGCACTGCAATGCAGACCACGATGTTGGTAATAAAATTAACGATACGGTCGCGAAAGACCAGCCTGCCTATACGGTACAGAAGGGGCTGCGCGATGGAATCCACGATCTGCCAGAAACGGCCGATCATTTCCTTGTTCATAACAAAACCGACAAGGCGAAGCACAAGGACGATGATGCAGAACCCCAGAATAAACGAGGTCATCGACCATACCCCGGATATGATTATCGCGACGATAATCCCCAGACTAATGGTGCCCTGCGCGGCAATCGTGGCAAATATACGCTGCAATACGTTAAGTGCCGCCATCGCCGTAAGCGGGGTAAGATCCAGAAAGCCCGCGCGAAGGTTAAAACGACTCCGCCACCAATTAAGATAGGGATCGGTAATGCGGGACAGAAACTGCACGATTCCCG
>WQRP01000163.1 GCA_009786675.1 Treponema sp.
CGGCTACGAGGACATTGAAGTAACGTGGCGCATGAGATCCACCAACACCGCCCCCCGCGACTGGCGGCTGCAGTACCGCGCCGGCAGCTACGGCGACTGGAACAACGTCGGCGGAGTAATCGCGCTTCCCAGTGGCAACCCCACTTTGGCCGCCAGCCTTTCGCACTACCGCTTCCTTCCGCAGACCGCGGAAGAACAGGAAAGGCTGTACCTGCGCTGGCTGATGACGTCCAATGTCAGCACAAACGGCGGCACGGTTGTATACGGAGGCACGCACCAGATCAACAATATACGCATACGCGCCGACGCCGATCCGTTTGAAAACGTATACATCTGCGACGACTGCAATGACACGGGATGCGAAATATGCGATCCGCCGCCACCGCCTCCGCCGTCGCCAATCCGTATATCCGCCGCCAACGAAATACAGCGCGCGCCATTTGCCAGCGCTGAAGTTGCAACGGTGGAAGGTTTTGTAGTCGGCCGGACCATGAATGCGACTGGCACGGCTTTTGACAACGCCAACATCTTCGTGCAGGACGGAACGGGTCCCATGGACGGCATTCTGGTTTGGCTGAGCGGCGCCAATATGTCCGCCTACGTCGGCCAGTGGGTCAGGGTCACCGGATACGTAACCCCAAGCGGAGGGGCGACAGGCCCGAGGAACCAAATCCAGCTTGGAGGCGTCAGGGGAGCCATAGCGCTAATCGACCCGCAGCCAGCCCCGCCGGAGTTCGGGACGCAGGCGGTGGAGCTTTCGGACATCGTCGCGCCTAACAACGAATACTGGTTCATGCCGGTCTCACTGGGGCCGGTGCAGTTCGGGCACAATGACGACCGGGCGAATTTCATTGCTCCCGGCGCAGCCGAGGCTCCCGGCCGCTCGCACTTCGTCATTGTGGGCGGGGGGCAAAGGCTTGAGCTGCGTCCGCCTGTGGGAACGGGGCCGTCTCCCTGGGACGATTTCGAAACCGGCGAATACATCATAATTACGCGCGCCTATGTCACATGGAATAACGCCAGGGGGGGAGTGATGCAGCTTCTCCACGCGCAGGTTCAGAGGGTAGACCCTTAACGGCAGCCTGACAAGCCAAGCGGAAAATGCCGCGAGGCAGGCCGCCGCCCCCAACGGGGCGGCGGTTTTTTTTGGCGTTCGTGCAAGCGCGGCAAGCAAAATAAGGCCACCTTCACTTGCCGGCCAATGGCTCCAACCTGGCGATTGCCCCCGCCCGCCTTTTCGTGCAATAATACCACATGGCTATAAACTGCGGCATTGTAGGGCTCCCCAACGTGGGCAAGTCCACCATCTTTTCGGCGTTATGCTCCACCCCGGCGGAGGCGGCGAACTACCCGTTCAGCACGATTGTACCCAACATCGGCATCGTGGACGTTCCCGACTCCCGGCTGACCCGGCTAAGCGAGATCTTCAATCCCAAACGCACAATCCACGCGACGGTCGAGTTCGTCGATATCTCCGGGCTAAAAAAGGGTTCCTCCAAGGGCGAGGGTCTGGGGAACCAGTTTCTGTCCCACATCCGCGAGGTCGGCGTAATCGCGCACATAGTCCGCTGTTTCGACGACCCGGACGTGATCCACGTAAGCGACAAGCTGGATCCTGCGTCCGACATCGAGACGATAAACATAGAGCTTGCCCTGGCCGACCTTGACACCCTGGCCAAGCGCAAGGAACGGGCGGAAAGGGCGTTGAAGATTAAGACCGAGCAGAAGACGGCGGAACTGGTGCTTGACGTTCTGGAGCGGATAACCCAGGCCCTGGAAAACGGCAAGCCAATTCGCTCGGTCGAGATGAGCGACGAGGAAAGGGCCGCGATCTACGACTGCCATTTCATTACCGCCAAGCCCCAGATTTACGTGTGCAACGTGGACGAGAAGGGTATGAAAGCCATCACCGGCGGCGGCGCGAACGCCTACGTGGATGCCGTGAAGAAACAGGCCGAGGCGGAAGGCTCCCCGACGGTGGTCATCTGCGGCAAGTTCGAGGCGGAGCTTAGCCTTCTGGAAGACCCGGAGGAGAAACAGGCCTTTCTGGAGGAGCTTGGCCTGAAGGAACCGTCGCTTTCTTCCCTTATACATGCCGCCTACGATCTTCTGGGCCTGCGAACCTTCTTTACCACCGGCGAGGACGAGTGCCGGGCCTGGACCATCCACGCCGGGGCGCCCGCGCCCAAGGCGGCCAGGGCGATCCACTCGGATTTCGAGAGGGGCTTTATCAAGGCCGACGTGTACACCTGCGAGGACATTTTCCACTACGGCACCGAGGCGAAGATAAAAACCGCCGGCAAGTACCGGATCGAGGGCAAGGAGTACGTCGTAAAGGACGGCGATGTGATGTTCTTTAAGTTTAACGTGTAGGCTGGAAGGCACTTGCCCCCGCGAACTTTCCGTTCCGCAAGGGCAACGCCAACACTCAGGCCGGCGCGAGCGTCGCGTGGGTTTCCGCCAGTTGCTCGATTATCGGCAGCTTCTGCGGGCACTTTGTCTCGCACACGCCGCAGGCCGTGCATTTGGAGGCATCGGCGCTTTTGATCCAGCTCCAGCCGTTCATCATTTCGTTGTACGCGCTTTTCGCGTGTTCCGTTAAACCGTAGACGCGGTGGCGGTTCATGATCTCGAAAAGGTACGCGATGTTTATGTCCTGCGGGCATGGCTTGCAGTAGTCGCAGGCGGTGCAGTAAAGCTGGGCAAGGTTCTTGTTTTCCTCCATCATCACCTTTACCTTGCGAAGTTCATCTTCCGTCAGGTGCCCCGTAAGGGACGCGACTGCGGCGTTTTCCTTTACCATGTTAAGATCGCTCATGCCGCAAAGGGCCATGTCCACGTTCTCGTTGGCAAGCACGAAACGCAGGGCCAT
>WQRP01000164.1 GCA_009786675.1 Treponema sp.
TCGCCACGCCGGAGCAGTGCTCCAGTATGTTCTGCCCGACCTTCCAGGCCATGTTTATGTCGCTGCCCCTGCCCGTGCCGGAGATCAGCTCGTCGCCAGGCTGGGCGGCCTCGCTGGAGGGCACGAGCCGCTCGGTTTTTATGTTCAGGCGATCGAAGATCATACGCACTTCCTCGGTGCCGCAGGCCACGGAATCCTCCCGCGTGTAATACGCGATTCTTCCGGGCCGGTCGCGGATGCCCAGACTCCAGCTTGTCAGGTCGATGTAAGGCACGTCCTCCTTAATGAGCCTGTCGATTTCCTCGATAGATACGAACATCCTAGCCCTCCAGACATATTATTTTGTCCGGGGGGACAAGCAGGAAAGCCCCCCCGGGATCGCCGTCCCCTCTCGGAACGGTAAAAAGAAGCCTGTCCCTGTTTGCGCCTGCCGGGGATGCGCCAAAGGAAAACTCGACGGTTTTTTCGAACGGCTCCTCGATAACCCGGTGGACGACGCAGGGGAAGGCGTTGTCCCCGTCCCCGGCGGAACCGGCCCACCGGAAGTGGTGCGCCCTTACCGAGACAAACTTTGTCCCGCAGGGGACGGCGTTTTTCGTTTTCAGCGTGACCCCCCAGTCCAGGGCCCTGACGAGGAAGTCGTCGAGCCTTTCGGCCGCGGACACGTTCTTGCACCCGGTTATCAGCGCCGCCGCCAGCGTTTTGGGGGAGCCGAAAACCTCCGCCTTGGTTCCCATCGATTCGATTTCGCCCCTGCCCATCACCGCGATCCTGTCGCTGACCCTGTAGGCCTCGCCCCTGTCGTGCGAGACGAATATGGTCGTCCCGCCGAACCCCGCCAGTATCGACGTGATTTCCTGCTCTACCTTCCACCTTAGGTGGGTGTCGAGCGCGGAAAAGGGCTCGTCCAGCAGCAGGATCTTGGGTTCCGATACCAGCATTCTGGCAAGCGCGACCCTTTGTTGCTGCCCCCCGGATATTTCCCTGGGGTAAAGGTTTTCCACGTTTTCCAGTTGGAACATGCCGACCATGTTGTCGACGATGCCCCGCTTTTCGTTCCCGGGCTTTTTTATGACGCTGGATATGTTGTCCCGGACCGTCATGGTCGGGAAAAGCGCGTAGTTCTGGAACAGGAAACCGACGTTCCTTTTCTGGGGCGGGACGTTGATGCGCCTCTCGCTGTCGAAGACCGTCTCGCCATTTATGGCGATCCGCCCCCTGTCCGGCCTTTCGACTCCGGCTATGCATTTAAGCGTAAGGCTTTTCCCGCAGCCGGAACCGCCCAGAAGCGCGACAACCTCGTCCCCGCACTCCATCCGCGCCGAAAGCCTGAAGTCCGGGAACGTTTTCTGTATGTCGATATACAGGGACAAAATCAGCCCCCCACGGCTTTTCTTCTGCCGCCGCCCACCCAGCGGTTCATTAGCATGATCATTGCGAACGACATCACGGAAAGAATCGCGACCCATATGTAGGCGGTTCCCCTGTCGCCAGCCGACACGGCGGAAAAAACCGCTATCGCCATCGTCTGCGTCCTGCCTGGAATGTTTCCCGCTAGCATTATCGTCGCGCCAAATTCGCCGAGCGCCCTGGCGAAGGAAAGCACGGTTCCGGCCAGAATCCCCGCCTTGGCCATCGGCACCTTTATTGTCCAGAATATCCTGGCTCGGGAGAACCCCAGGGTTTCCGCCGCGTATATCACGTTTTGGTCGATCTGCTCAAAGGCCCCCCGCGCCGTTCGATACATCAGCGGGAACGCCACGAAGATTGACGCTATTACCGCGCCGACCCAGGTAAACACGACCGGGAAGCCCATGTAGTGCAGGAATCGCCCGATAAAGCCGTTTCTCCCGAAGGCCAGCAGCAGGAAAAACCCGGCGACGGTCGGGGGCAGGATCATGGGGAGCGTAAAAACGGCGTCCACGATTCCCTTGCCCCTTTTCATCCTGTAGACGAGGCCGGCGGCGAGAAGGCCCAGAAAAAACGTGACGACCGTCGCGATGATCGCGACCCGGAAGGTTACGAAAAACGGCCTGAAATCCACCGGCGCGCCTTAGTACATCGAGAAGCCGTGCCGCTCGAAAATCGCCCTGGCCTCGTCGGAAAAGAGGAAATCGACAAACCGGCTCGCCGCCTCCGTGTTGTGGCTGGAGGCGACTATCCCGACCGGGTTTATCGACGGGGTGTGCAGCGCGCCGTCCGCGATCTCCACGACCCTGACCCGGTCGGTCGTTATCGCGTCGGTCATGAACACCACGCCGGCGTCAACCTCGCCCATCTCCACCCAGGTCAGAAGCTGGCGCACCTCGCTGGCCAGAACCGCCCTTCGGTAAACCTCGTCGGCGATTCCCAGGGAAACGAACACGTCCCTGGCGAAGGCCCCGATCGGCATTGAGTTAGGATCGCCAAGCCCGATCATCCCGATCGACTGGTCCGTCGCGTCCGCGAAGCCCCTAATCTCGGCAGGGCTGTCGACGGGGACGATAAGGGCGATCCTGTTCGTGACAAGGTTCCGGCTTTGGCCGTAGATAAGACCCCGTTCCTCAAGGTTACGCATCTGCAGCACGGCGGCCGACATGAACACGTCTATCGGGGCACCTTCCATAATCTGGTTCTGCAGTACGCCGGAGGAGGCATAGGTGAAGGTAATCGTTACGTTCGGGTTTGCCGCCCTGTACGCCGCCGCCAGATCCACCGTAACGTCCCTAAGGCTCATCGCGGCGCCGACGATCAGCTCGACGGCGTAGGGATCCCTGGCTCCCCGGGCAAAAACGAAAGAGACCTGCACCGTAAGAAGCAGGCACACCGACAGAAACACTCTGAAAGATCGAGACACGCGCATAATTTTCTCCTTTACGCATTGGTAGGC
>WQRP01000165.1 GCA_009786675.1 Treponema sp.
GGGGGGGGGGGGGGGTACCGTAGGCGGCGTTGTTGGCATTAAAGGCGACGGTAAAGGTTGCCCCGATCGGCCTCCACTGGGCGTACAGGATTGTGTCGTCGGTCGGTATAAACCTGTCCCCGCTTCTATATGGGTTTCCAGAACCGTTGGCATGGGCGTTCCAGCCGTCGAAAAAATGGTTCGCTCTTGAAAGCGGTGGAAACTGAAGCCCGTACTCGTTGGGAAGCCACAGAAGTCGCCCGGCAGGTTCGTTTTCTTTTTCCTCGTAGTATTTCCCCTCCGCGTCCGTGCCGCTGTTAAAATCGAAGACGATGGTGAAGCTGTTCCTGGCAAGCCACCGCGCGTACAGCCTTATGGTGCCGCCGTTTTCCAAGGGCAGGTTCCCCAGCAGATCCGGATCGAAGAACAGATCCTCGTCCACGAACTCCGGCTGCCCGTCGGGCGACATGGCCCAGCCGCCGAAAAAAGAAAGATGGGGGGGAGGGATAAACGACATGCCCTGGATTGGGCTTAGCCTTGCGCCGACGGCAAAAATATATACGCGCGCCTTTTCGCCGCAGGTTGCGTTGTTGGCGTTGTAGATCACTGTGAAGGTATACGGGATCCAAACCGCGAAAAGATTTATGACATCGTCCACTCTGGCGGCCTGCCTGCTGACGCTGTCCCCGTCCGCGAATTCCGGGCGATCGTCCGGAATTCTGTCCGGGTTTTTCGCCCAGTGCGGATCCCTTGACCAACCCTCGAAAGTATAACCTACGCGGTCAAACACGCCCGTCCGCAGGTTGTGGGTGTCGCCGTGCCTGTGGGTCGTGGAAACCACGCCGCCGCTTCCGTCGTTGGCGTGGTAGACGATCGTGTACGTCGCCCACTCGATGGGGCCGCCCAGATCGTTGCAGGACGCAAGGCCGGCCGCAATCGCGGCAAGGAAAAAACAGGCGGCGCGTCGTGCCGTGCCGCGCCGCGAAAAGACCCCGTTTCTCATGCCTACCTCTCCCCCGGTCGAAAGCGATGGGTAAACCCAACGGAAAGTTTGCCGTTGGCCGACGAAAAGTTTGTCCGCAGCGTGTAGGAAACGTCAAGCCTGTTCCCTATGTTGACGCCGGCGGTAAAATCAGCCAGGAAACCCCTTCTGGTATAGACAAGGTCAAGGAATCTGTGCCTGGCGACCAGGAAGCCGCCGCCGGCGCCCAGGTACCAGCCGCCCCAGGGGAAAGGCATGAAAAAGGCGTAATGGGCGAAAGGGTAAACCGAGAAATAGCCAAGCCCGTCCGTGCCGCTTACGAACCCAAAGTCGCCGCCCAGCCTAAGGAACGAAAAAGGGAAGGGCGCCAGGCTTGCGTACAGGGTGCCTATTACCCAGGGCGCGGCGAAGGAGCTGCCCACGGAAACGCCCAGGCCCCAAAACCTTGCCGGGTCGCCGAACATGCCAGCGAGCCGCCTTTGGCGGGCAATGGCGGCAATCCGCTCGGGCGCGCCATCGGGATCGGTAAGGAGCACGGCGATCTCCGCCATCAGGTTTACGCCGTCGGCGACGGTCCTGTACCCCGCGCTCGTTCCCGCAAGCGCGTTCCCGTCCTCCGCCCGGAGTATTTGGGCGACGAACATGTTCGCGTCGCCAAAGTCGCGGCTGTCGACGGAAAGCACTAGCTCCGCCCCGGCCGCCCGCCCTATTTCCGTGATGGCCAGGGTCGGCTCCGCGTCGGCGTCGGCGTCTTCCCGGATGCCCGGATCCCCCAGGAGCAACTCGAGCAGCAGTTCCAGGGCCGCGTCCATTTCGCCGGCTATGCGGGCTTCCCATCTTCTTAGCGCCGCCCGCATGATCGAGGCCCTGGGCATCACGGCGTACTCGCCAGCAAGCTCTATGGCAAGGATCTGCACCAGGGTTTCCATGTCGTGGCCCGCATCTTCATGCGCGTATTGAAAGGGGGCGACGGCCAGGCGCGGGATCCGCCCCCGAGCGGATCGCCCCAGGGTGGCGTTGGCTAGGCTTCCGGCCATCGAGGGCATAAAGTCGCGGGTTTCCCAAAAGCTTCTGTAGGTGCGGTAGTATCCCGTTACCAGTTCCAGGGTTTCGACGCAGACCACCGTGGCAATCACGAGGTTCCTGTTGCCCCCAATCCGGCGCAGGTGCCCAGAGATAACGTAGTCGGCGCCGATCATCCGGCCTATCTCGGCCACGATATCCGAGTCGGTAAAGGCGCCCATCTGGAACAGCCGCTCGGAAGCCACGGCGCCGGCCTCCGCGGAAAGCGGAACCACGGTAAAGGCGTCCAGGATTTCCCGCCTGGACAAAAGGGCACCGGCTATTGCCTCACCGTCCCCGTGCGCGCCCCCGGCAAACGGAAGTATGCCAAGCATAGGCCTTGCCTGGTAATCGGTTTGTGCAAAAGCGGAAAAAGCGTAGCCCATAAGCAACACCGTGACAAAAAAGCTTCCCTTCACAACCATCCTTTGTAACGTTCGGAGCGTTGCCCAAAACTAGGCCTAATTATACAAGAGATTGATGAAACATTCAACCGCCGGACGCAAAGAGAGCCAAGGCTACTTGCTCTTCATGATCTCGACGCCGTTCCAGTCGGCCGGCGGCGGGCTGGAGGCGTAGTCCGCGCAGCGGCGGTACATGCTCTCCGCGTTGGGGTCCCTCGCAAGCATACGGTACACCTCCCTGAACTTCTCCGCCGCCTCGCGGAACGACCGCCCGTAGTACAGGCCCATCGCCTCGTTGTGCAGCGGCCACGCCGCCGCCTC
>WQRP01000166.1 GCA_009786675.1 Treponema sp.
GAGGAATCCATGCCGTATTCCATCGAGAAATAGGCCACGACATCCCTGTGGCTGCCCTTGTACCAGGTCTCGCCCTTTTTGTAGCCTTGAAAGTGATCATACACTTCCTTGAGGGCCGCCAGGTAGGAATCGTCCTTCGCCACCTGTTCCAGTCGCTTCTGGCTGACCATCCCCAAAGTCCGAATCGGACTTTGCTGGGACTGCATCCATACATCATAATCCAGCCTGACGAAAAGCTGAACCGCGTCATAATTCCAGGAAAGCCAGAGGTTTCGGGCGATTTCGCCCAGGGGCTTTAAGGGAGCCGGGAGCTTCGGCTTCACCGTGTATGTGGATATGTTCATACGAAGTATTTTATTCCCTCTGTATAGGCCCTGTCAATGGAGAATTGAAAGATTTTTTGACAAATTTTGGATGCCAGTCTTCTGGCGTCTTTGATGGGGCACCGCGATTGCTTGATATTTTATCGCCGCTGGGGTATAATACAACACTGTAGAGTAGTCAAAACTGAGGCGCCCATCGAAAATTTAGGAGCTCATTATGAGGAACAGGTTCAGGTTTTTCGGGATTCTCGCCGTTGTGGCGCTGGCCGGGTTTTCGACGACGGCTTGCGGCTCCACCTTGCCCGACGGCGTTGCGCATAGATTTGTGGGTGGAACCACGACCCGGTTTGCCAACAACGCGCCCGCCGGAAGGGTGAACGGCTTTGACTACGAGGCATGGACGGATCAACGGGGCGCTTACCAGTACGATTAACGTCACGGACCATTTTAACTTTTGGGAACGCATTGGCCCGCAGACCCATGCGGCAACCGGAACCACAATGCAGTTTTCCAGATCTGCCAGGTTATATGAGGTTTCGTGGTGCATAGAGGGTTTCGGCGGAAACGCTCGCAGTTCGGGCACTGGCAGGGTAACCGCGCTTTGCATTAGGTACGGTAACAGAAGCGTATGCACCAACCCCAGTGGCTGCGATCATTGCTAGGGGAATAATCAACGCCTGACGAGCCGCGTCATACCCTGTTGAGAATCCTGCGGATATGCGTCATAATTATTCGAACATGGCATCAAAAACAGCTGTTATCGGGGCGGGCGCGTGGGGAACGGCGGTCGCCAAGATTGCCGCCGAGAAGGGGGGCGAGGTTGTCCTGTGGAGTCTTGAGGAAGACAACAGGGACGACATCAATCTGCGGCACGAGAATTCACGCTACCTGCCGGGCATAAAACTGCCCGAGGGACTGCGGGCCACCTCCGACATAATGGAAGCGGCTTCCGACAAGGACTATATCATTCTGGCGGTTCCGTCGCTGTACCTTTTGCAGACCGTAAGGCGGATTCTTTCGGTGCCGGCCATTCAGGAGGGGAAAACCGCCATCGCGGTTATTACCAAGGGCTTCCTGCCCACGGACAAGGGGCCAAGGCTTATAGTGGAAACCTTGGAGGACTATCTTCCGGGGTTTTACCAGCACTCACTGGTGTACATAGCCGGGCCGAGCCATGCGGAGGAGGTTTCCCGGGGTAAGATTACCGGGCTTATAGCCGCCAGCGAGAACGCCAGGAACGCGCTCCGTTTCCGCGACCTGTTAAAGAGCAAGGGGCTGTTCGTGTTTCCCTCGCTTGACGTGCGCGGGGTTCAGGTTGCGGCGGCGGCGAAGAACGTTATCGCCATTGCCTTTGGTATGCTGGACGCTTTCAAGACGCTTAACGGCGGGGCTCCGGGAAATGTCCTTGACGGAAACGTTTCGGACATTACAAGGCTGTTCGGGGACGGAACCGAATCCCTGCTTCTTGCCGCCGGCCTTAACGAGATACAGACCCTCGGCATGGCTCTTGGCGCGACGCATCCGGAGACTTTTACTTCCATTTCCGGCATAGGAGATCTGGACGTTACCTGCCGTTCCGTTTTCGGCAGAAACAGGCGTTTCGGCAGGGAGCTTATCGAAAAGAGGATTCTCGAACCTTTCAAGGACATTGACGATCTTCTTGAACGGATAAACGAGATTGGCTACCTGCCGGAAGGTGTCGCGGCGGCGAAATATGTCAGGCTTCTTGTCGAAAGGCACCAGCTTAGTATGCCCATTTCGGTTGGGCTTTACCAGATTCTTAACCGCGAACTTGAACCGTCCGAATTTTTGTGTAAATTTTTCGAGCGGCTCGGGTTTACCGCCTGAAGACCTCGGGCCGGCTTTCATAACATGACGAAAGGGGAAAACAATGTTTGACAAACTTACTCAAAAAATAACCGACGCGATGCGCTTTGTTGCCGGCAAATCGACGATAAGCGAAAAGAACATCGAGGATGCGGTCGATGCGATTAAGATGGCCCTGCTGGAGGCCGACGTAAACCTGCGCGTGGTGCGGCGTTTCGTCAATTCCACCATAGAGGAAGCCAAGGGCGAGAAGGTTCTGCGCGCCGTGGATCCGGGGCAGCAGTTTGTTAAAATCGTTCACGACAAACTTGTCTCGTATCTTGGCGGCGACACTCCGGCCGAGCAAAAGCTGAAGCTGAAAGGCCCGGACGTTATTTCCACGGTGCTTATGCTTGGCTTGCAGGGTTCCGGCAAGACGACCAGTTCCGCGAAGCTTGCCCTGCGCCTTAAAAAAGAGGGCCGCAAGCCCCTGCTGGTTGCCTGCGACCTTGTGCGCCCCGCCGCCATGGAACAGCTTGCCGTGCTGGGTAA
>WQRP01000167.1 GCA_009786675.1 Treponema sp.
TTCCAGCAATTCGTGGGTAAAGTGCAGCCCGGCTGTCGGCGCGGCGGCGGAACCGGTGACGGAGGCGTACACGGTCTGATAGCGATCCGCGTCGGACGGCGCGTCCTCTCGCTTTATGTAGGGCGGCAGGGGGACGTGGCCGTTCAGATCCAGCCAGTCGTCGTCGATTACCCGGTCGAAGGTTAGCAGCCGGATTCCGCCCTCCCCGCTTTCGTTGCCGGGAACCATGGAAAGCTCCGCGCTGGCGGCCGGCGTGCCGTCGGGGCCGGCGAAGGTGTAGACGCTGCCCGGCTTGCGCCGTTTGGCCCGGTGTACCAGTGCCTTCCAGGTTTTGGAATTGGGATCGGCCACGGCGTCCTTGGAAACGCCGCCCGCAATGGGATCGACCCTTTCTAGCAGAAGGAATTCCACCTGCGCCCCTGTGTCGGTCGAACTGCCCATGATCCTTGCCTTGCGGACCTTCGAGTTGTTGAAGACCAGAAGCGGCAGACCCGCGTCGGTGCGGAAGCCCGGCCCGCTTAGAATCTCCGTAAGATCGTCGATCATGCGGTGCGATCTCTGGCCGGTTTGCCTGTCAAGCAGCATCAGCCGGCTTTGGCCGCGATGCTCGGTCGGGTGCTGAGCGATAAGATGCTCGGGGAGTTCGAAGTTAAAATCGCCTGTTTTCATTTCTCTCATTAAAGCAGAAATCCCCCGCCGTTTCCAGTGTCCGGGCCTTGCCTTTTGCGCCCGGAGTGGCGATATTCTTGTTCAGGAAAACCCTTGGCGTTTTCCAAATCAGGCTTCCGGCGGATGCTTCCGCGCGGGAAAGGAGAAACACATGAAAAACCCAATCGTTTGTTTGGTTCTGGCGGCGGTCGTTTCGACGGTGCTTGCCTGTGGAAGCCAGCCGCCCGCGGACGTCCCCCGGATGACGTCCACCGAGAGGGCCCTAATCGGCGTCTACGATCGCTTTAGGGACGGGCTCATCCTTGACGGGGCCGGCACCCACATCGTGGTTTACGGGGACAAGCTCCACGTAATAGCCAGGGACAAATACGGCGACGACTATCTTTTTCCGCTGATCATGCTGGCGTCCAGCGACGTGGTGGTGGATCCGGATCTGATTATGCCCGGGATGGTGCTTACGATACCGGATCTCCGGCGGAACCTAGAGGACGAGAACGCAAGGGAGACGCTGAGAGCCTTTCTGCGCGAGATAGCCAGGGTCGAGGACGACCTAGACCAGCCCGCCGTCGCCGACGGGCTAAGGGCGAAGGCCGACTCCCTGTAGGAAACCGGCGAGCGCCCTTGCGGGATTTCGGTTTCGCAGGGGTGTCGCCAAAAACCCCGGCAACGTTTTGTCCTTGATTACCCGCCGATGGGATTCCCCTAAAAGAGAAACCCCTCGCCGCTTCCGGCCTCCCCCGGTGGGGAAACGATCAAACGCCTGTTCACGCTTCCGTGTTGATCCATGTGGCGATACAAGGTATATTTAAGTCATGGAGCTTTCCATTGAGTTCAACTTGTCCGCCTTCAAGCACAACGTAAGCGAAACGGATATACGGTGGGCTTTTGACACTGCCAGATACGACGGTTGGTTCAACGGGGGCGAGGGGCAAACGAAAGATCAGCACCTGCTCATTGGTTTTGATCGGAGCGGCAACCCCCTTGAGATTCTATACAACGTTATTGACGATGAGACCGTCAACGTCTTTCACGCGATGAGGTGCAGGAATATTTATTTCCATTTGTTGCGATAAACGGAGGAACCATGGCAAGAATGACCGAAGAGGAAGCCAACTACTGGGACGAGTATCACACGAAAAACCCACCGGTCCCTGGACCCAACGGAACGGGTTTTTTTACCCAGCGGCGCAAGGCGGCCCGTTCCGTAACCGTTGACGATCTTTGCGCGGACTGGCTTATGACGCGGGCAATAGCCACCCAAAAANCCCCCGCCGAGGTTATCGGCGACTTGGTACGCGAAAAGATAACGGTGGGTGCATAGGGACTTCAGACGGAGAGGGATAATAGAAAACGTCCGGTTCCCCTAAAACAGAAACCCCTCGCCGCTTCCGGCATCCCCCGGCGGGGGCTTGAGCCCAAGATGCCCGTAGGCCATCGATGTCACCATCCTTCCCCTAGGGGTTCGTTGCAGAAGCCCTACTTGGATCAGGAAGGGCTCGTAGTAGTCCTCCAGCGTCTCGACCGATTCGCCCACGGAAATGGCCAGGGTTTCCGCGCCCACGGGGCCGCCCCGGTAACGCTCGATTATCATTTTCAGGATGTCCCGGTCCTGTTTCTCCAGCCCCAGGGAATCGATCTCCAGCCGGTCAAGACCCCCGCGAACCACGTCCAGGCTTATCGGCGTGGCCTTACCCTTGGCGGAACGGCCGGTGCCGCCGCCGGAGGCGGAAAACTGCGCGAAATCCCTCATCCGGCGAAGCAGGCGATTCACCACCCTGGGCGTTCCCCGGGACGATTTCGCCAGCAGCGCGGCCGCGTCGGACTTTATCCCCACGCCCAGAAGCCCGGCGGAACGGTGGACTATGGCCTCCATGTCCTCCTGCACGTAAAACGAGAAGCGACAGGTGATCCCGAAGCGGCTGATTAGCGGACTGGAAACCACCCCGGCCTTTGTCGTGGCCCCGACCAGGGTGAAGGGCTGGATTGGGATTCGCAGGGTTCGCGCCATGGG
>WQRP01000168.1 GCA_009786675.1 Treponema sp.
TATTCCAGTATAGGCATTACCGTGGCGGAGGTCGTGTCGGTAAGTCTTCATGCACTTGGCATTTCGTTTCTTCTGGCCCGCCATCCGGGCAGTGCGGCCTACGCCGCGCTTGCGATACTCTGCCTTGGTTTCGGGCGGGGCTTCGAGGAGGGCTACCTTATTCTGAGGCCGATTGCGTTCTATCTTATTGCCGTGGGCACTTTTTTGGACGTGATGATAGCCTCCGTCGCCAATTATGCGATTGCGCGGCACGGCGGCTTTGCCGAGGAAAAGAGCGTTAAGCAGTTTATCTAACCGGAGGTTAGGGCCCGTTCGATTTCGTCGATAACCGTGTCCGGGGTTGAGGCCCCGGCCGCGATGCCGACGGTTTCGAAGCCGAAAAACTCCTCCGGGATGTCCCGGGCGGTTTCCGCAAGCACGGCCGGCTTTCCCGGGGGCTTCCCGGTCGCCTCCGCTATGGCAAAAAGTCGGCGGGTGTTGGCGGATTCCTTCCCCCCGGCGACAACAATCGCGTCAACCTTGTCCAGAAGTTCCCGCAGGCTGTCCTGCCTTTCTTTGGTTGCGGCGCAGATTGTCCGGGCGATTTGCAGATCGGGGAAATACCCAGCAATCGCATCGGCGATGGCTCCGTACTCGTCTTCCGAAATAGTGGTTTGCCCGATAAGTGCCGTTTTAGTGCCTGTTTCCCGTAGTTCCGGGATTTCCCGGTGCAGTCTTGCGGCAATCCGTTCCGCCTCGGCGGCGTTGCCAACGACGACACAGGGCCGGACATTTTCCGGGTGCTTTTCCCTCCGGATAAGCGCGCCCGTTTTCGCGTAGCTCAGAATGCCGACAAGCTCGGCGTGGCTTTTTTCCCCCGCCAGAAAAAGCATGTATCCCGCCTCGGCAAGTGCCCGGGCTTTAAGCTGGCAAGCCTTTACCCTTGGACAGGTTGCGTCCGTCAGAACGGCCTTGCGCCTTCGCAGTTCATACTCGGTTTCAATGCTTACGCCGTGGGCGCGGATGATGACCGAAACGCCGCCCAGATCCTCGGGCAAACNGGATTCGTCCAGCGTTTCCACGCCGCGAAGTCTTAGGTCTTNGAGTACCTGTGGGTTGTGGATCAGGGGGCCAAGTGTAAAAACGCTTCNGGTTTTGGCGGAACGTTCCGCCTCGGTGTAGGCAAGCNGAACCGCCCGCCGCACCCCCATGCAGAAACCCAGTACATTGGCACGAATTACTTTCATTGCATTAATTGGGTAAATAAACAACGGGGAACCCNTTTATGGGTTCCCCGCGCTAAGGTTTACGCCTTGGAAAGCACCGGCTTTCCGGGCTGAACCCGGCCCGATACCGAGGTAAGTTCCTTTCTGGCCTTTTTGACCTTCTGGTTTTCCCAGAAATTCATGAAGGCGGTAACGATAAATGTCGTCGTGTACACGCCGGAAAGCATACCCACCATAAGCGCCAGCGCAAAGTCCTGCATGGCACCGGTCGTAAAGATGAACAGGGACATTACGGCAAGCATGGTCGTAACCGTGGTAATGATCGTTCTGTTCAGTGTCTCGCTAAGGGAGCGATTCAGGATGTTGACGAAGGGTTCATCCGGATAGAGGCGGCGGTTTTCCCTGATCCTGTCGAAGACGACGATCGTGTTGTTTGTCGAGTAGCCAAGTATCGTAAGGATCGCGGCGATTGTGATGGTGTTGAACTCCATTCTGGTTATGACGACAAAGGCCGCCACGATAATACCGTCGTGGATAATGCCAAGCACCGCGCCCACCGCGTACTGCAACCTGAACCGAATCGACGCGTAAAGCAGTACCAAAAGCAGGGTTGCCGCTATCAGGATGCCAATCTGGTCGGTAAGGTGCCCGGCGAAACGGGAACCCACGAAGTCGGAGCGCAGTATGATTACCTGCCCCTGGCCGAAATGGGCTTCCAGTGTGTCGATGATCCCGCCGGCGGGGGTGGCCGCCACGGGGGGCACCGGAATCGGGGCGGGAACATATATCTCGGTGCCGATTGCGTCACGGATCTCGTCATCAAAATAAAGAAGCTCGTCATCGGCAGCGGCAATGGCCTCGCCGTCAAGGTCGGCGGCTGGTTCCGGCACCGCCTGGGCTTCCGGCGAAACGTCCGCGTCAATGCCCGGCGTGGGCTCCACGGGCGCAACTACCGCCTGGGTCTCGTCGTCTGCCTGGACGCGGATCAGGAAGTGGCGATCGCCGGGCTGTCCCATGCTCTGCACCACGACCGCATGTCCCAGGCCGTCTTCCATAATTTCGCGCACCAGGGCGATGGGTATTTCCCCCGCCTGGGGGCTAAGGTAGTGCACCCGGTGGGGAACGCTTCCAAGCATCGGGTCGCCAAGCGCGCCGCGCATAAGCCAGGCGGAGTTGGTTTCCCAGGGAACGTAAAGGTTGGTGCCTAGTCCTTCCAACTGCAGTACCATGGCGCTGGTAAGCTGGCCGACCGTTCCGTGTTCGCTGAAAAGGAAGCTTAGGGATCGCGTTTCTATGCCGACGCCGGAATGGATTATGTATATGCCGTTGCTGTCGGACGAAATCATCGCGTTGCCCGCGCCCTCCCATGTAAGGGTAAACGCGGTGGGGGCGAACTGCACTTCCTGCACCATGCCGGCCTGAAAGTCAACGCCAAGGTT
>WQRP01000169.1 GCA_009786675.1 Treponema sp.
GCCCAGCAGGTATTCGGTTTCATCCTGTTCCCGAACCTGTATTTCGACGACCCTGTCGGGATACGCGGTTCTGACGGAGTCGATAAACGTACTTTCCAGCTCTGTGGTATTGAGCCTGTATGTAGTTACCATGCGATAACTATAACGCAAAAATGGGAAGCCGGCAAGCGGAAAGGAGGCGGCAGCCCCGTTGCTTTTTTTGATAACGCTTAACCCAGGCACGGGCGGCATATTTACCCGCCAACGGGAACTGCTTGACGCTCTGGATCGTTCAAGTGCCGATTACATTATGACACGCGCCATTGCGACCAATAAAATGCCGTTGCAAATTCTTAGCGAAGTCGTACATGAAAGGATCACCGCTTCGGCGTGATGCTCTCTGCCGCTTGTGTCGCGCTTTTCAGCATTTCAAACGCAACATACTTCTTTTCGATGGCAATGCTTTCGCCTACTTTACGCTCCCGCCCCGGCCGCTATTCCATCCGCATTTCGAGCAGGACAAAGGCCGTTTGGGTACTGGTGTTGTAGTACTGCTCTACCACCCGGAAGTCCAGCCGGTGCAGGGCCTCCGTGCGGATCCGCGTATCGATCGCCACGCCGGCGCTTCCTGTGACCTCCACGGTCTCGGCCACGATCCGCAGCATTACCTGGTCGGCAAGGCCAGCGGCCGCGGCGGCCTGGGCCAGGGCCATGGCGGTTTCCCTTTCCCCAAAGGTCTTCTCCCCGGTGGCGAAGATGTAACCTTCCCTTCTGGGGACGTTAATATACCACTCCGGGTAGTTAGCCGGGTTGGGCCTGGGCAGGGCGCGGGCGGCCGACCTTCCGGCGCCCAACAGGGTTTCAATGTTCTCCGGGATCGCCTCGTTGGGGAATTCGCCGTCGCGGATAACCATGCCGGAGAAAACCTGCGGGGCGGCCCGGTCGCCGAACCCATCGACGCCCAGGCCAGCGGTGCGGGTTACCTCCTCCATCGAGATCCCCTGCCCCGGAACCACGACCCCCCGCACGGAGACGCCGGTCGAGAAATTCTGGCTGGACACGTCCACTATCTCCATCACGGTGGCCATGTCCATGTCGAACGAGAAAGTGCCGTCCGGGCAAACCATGGTGGGCCAGGGGGTAAAGCCGGCCTCCCCGCCGTCGGCGAAGCTCCAGGTGTAGAAACCGTCGGCGACCCTGGCCAGGATCCGCCTGCCGGTGCCGGAGTCCGTCATGTGGAAAACCCCGTCGAACTCCGGCCCGCCCCTTGCGGAACGGGGAATCGGGGTCAGGGTTCCCCGCACGAAGACGCTGTTCATCCGGCCGTGCTCCTCGCGCAGCCCGCTCCACCGGAAAACCCCGTCGCCGTCCAGACTCCCCCTGACCGACATGTTCTCCGGGCTGGAGATCCAGCCTTCCGCGTCCACGAAAAGCTCGATTCCAGTTACAGGGTCGAAGAGAAAGCCGTCCTCGACGCCGACGACCACGCCGGTGTATGTCCAGGTAAGCTCCTGGATCATCCGCATCCCGAAGTTGACGGCGAAGTTGTGCTCGTCCTCGATGCCCCGGAAAGTGCGGGTAAAGTCCATCCGGTACCAGCCGTCGCCCGGCGGAAGCAGACTAACCCGATCCGCGTCGCCGGGCCGGACGGTGGCGCAGGAGGCCAGAACCAAGGCCGCGACAAAAAGGGAAGAAAGGTATTTGGGGAGTGTCTTGTTCATACCAGATATTTTAACCGGTTTGAGGGGAACCGGCAACGACGGCAAGGTCACATCCCAGGCGGCTCCAGGAATCTATTCCCAGGTTTTGGGCAGGGAATTTCCGCGACTGCACTATTGTTTTTAAGTATCTGCAAGGCATTAGAGATCAATCCTGCGGTGCTTTTTGAATCGAACGACACGGAGCGACAGAAGGTCCGAGAAACGGTCATTCGGCTGGTATCCCAATTTCTATAGAGAGAGCGGGATCCCTGGAGCCAAATCCCAACGCCTGGAACTGATTTTGCCTTCCCCCCCGGTTGACAATATCCGACGTTTTTGCTAGTCTGGAGGGGTCACCTGTTAGCGGCCATCGTATAATGGTATTACCCTAGCTTCCCAAGCTCGTGACACGGGTTCGATTCCCGTTGGCCGCTTTTCAGACCAGCATCGTTATCCTGCTTCCGCCCGTGGTTTTTTCGACCTGGATTTGCCTTTCGACGCGCTCCCGTAGCTCCGTAACGTGGGATATGATTCCGATTATTCGATCCGTGCCCGCCATTTCCGAAAGCGTCCTGATTGCGATGTCCAGGGTTTCCGTGTCCAGGGTGCCGAAGCCCTCGTCGATAAACATCGCGTCCAGGTGAATGCCGCCGGCGCTTTGCTGGACGACNTCGGACAGGCCAAGGGCGAGCGACAGCGATGCCATGAACGATTCGCCGCCNGAAAGGCTGTTGGCCGATCTCGCCTTGCCGGTGTACGCGTCGAGCGCCTCTATCTCCAGCCCGGTTTTNAGGCGGCCGTCGCCGCTTTCCGATTTNCGCAGCAGGGTGTAGCGGTTTTGGCTCATCACCCTTAGGCGCCGGTTGGCCGCCCCAAGCACCCGATCGAAGTACGCCGTCTGGGCGTAGGTTTCGAAGTC
>WQRP01000170.1 GCA_009786675.1 Treponema sp.
GCGGCCGGGTTCCCTAGTCCTCCTTGGCCTTCAGCACCGCCAGGAACGCGTTCTGCGGAAGCTCCACGTCGCCGACCATCTTCATCCGCTTCTTGCCCTCCTTCTGCTTTTCCAGAAGCTTGCGCTTGCGGGTGATGTCGCCGCCGTAGCACTTCGCCAGCACGTCCTTGCGAAGCGCGTTTACCGTCTCGCGGGCGATAATCTGGCTGCCGATCGCCCCCTGAATCGGAATCTTGAACTGCTGCCTGGGGATTTCCTCGCGCAGGCGTTCGCAGACCTTGCGGGCGCGGTCGTAGGCGTTCCCCCTAAAGACAAGCTGGGAAAGCGCGTCCACCGCCTTGCCGTTCAGCAGTATGTCCATCTTCGCAAGCTGCGTGGGCTTGTACTCGGTAATGTCGTAGTCGAACGAGGCGTAGCCCTTGGAAATGCTTTTTAGCCGATCGTAGAAGTCGAAAAGCACCTCGGACAGCGGCATGTCGTAGATCATCTCCACGCGCTTTTCGTCCAGGTAGGTCATGTTTGTTTGGACGCCGCGCTTTTCCATGCACAGCGTCATTATGTTGCCAAGGAAGGTCGTGGGCGTTATTATCGAGGCGCGGATGTAGGGTTCCTCCGCGCCTTCGATAAGGCTCTCGTCCGGGTACAGCGAGGGGTTGTCCACCAGGATTTCCTCGTCCTTGTTCTTAAGCCGTATCTTGAACTTTACCGACGGCGCGGTAAAAATCACCGACTGGTCGAACTCGCGCTCCAGGCGCTCCTGTATGACCTCCAGGTGCAGGAGCCCCAGAAAGCCGCAGCGGAAGCCGAAGCCCAGCGCCACCGAGGAGTCCTTCTCGTAGACAAGCGAGGCGTCGTTCAGCTTCAGCTTTTCCATGCTGCTTCTAAGTTCCTCGTAGTCGTTGGAATCGACCGGGTATATAGAGGAAAACACCACCGGCTTTACCTCGCGGAAGCCGGGCAGCGGCTCGGCGCAGGGGTTGCCAGCCCCGGTTACCGTGTCGCCCACGCGAACGTCGCTTACGGTCTTGATTCCGGCGATTATGTAGCCGACCTCCCCCACGGAAAGCTCCCCCGTCTCGACAAGCCCAAGCTTGAAGACCCCGACGGTCTCGACGTCGTAGGTCGAGTTGTTGTACATAAAGGAAATCTTCATCCCCTTCTTGATTTTGCCGTCGAACAGTCTAAGGTGCACCACGACGCCCCTGTAGGGATCGTAGTGGCAGTCGAAAATCAGGGCGCGAAGGGGCGACTCGGGATCCCCGGAGGGCGCCGGGATCAACGTGACGATCGCCTCGAAAAGCTCGTCTATGCCGGTTCCGTTCCGCGCCGAAACCAGCAGGGCGGCGTCCGGATCCAGCCCCAGGTCCTTGTCGATCTGTTTTTTTACGGCTTCCACGTCCGCCGCCGCCATGTCTATCTTGTTGATTACGGGCACTATTTCCAGGTCGTTCTCCAGGGCAAGGTACATGTTTGAAAGCGTCTGCGCCTGCACCCCCTGGGTCGCGTCGATCAACAGCAGCGCCCCCTCGCAGGAGTTGATCGCGCGGCTTACCTCGTAGGTAAAGTCGACGTGCCCGGGCGTGTCGACCAGGTTAAGCTCGTAGGTTTTGCCGTCGGCGGCGGTGTAGGGGATGCGAACCGCCTGGCTTTTGATGGTGATGCCGCGTTCCCGCTCTATGTCCATGTTGTCTAGAATCTGGTTCTGGAAGTGCCGGTCGTCCACGATTTTGGCCTTTTGGATAAGCCTGTCCGCCAGGGTGGACTTGCCGTGGTCGATGTGCGCGATTATGCAAAAGTTGCGGATAAATTGGGTTTCTGCCATTGGACAAGTGTAGCGGTAAGGGAGGGGAACGGCAAGGCACCGGCGTGCTTGAATAACCTCTTGCCTTCCAATATAGTGACCTGTAACAGGAGAGAGTATGGGCGCTTTACCGCAAGAGGATCGCTTGTTCACCTATGCCGATTACAAGGACTGGGAACTTGCCGAAGGGGAACGTTACGAGGTTATTTACGGCGAGGCTTTTGCCATGTCCGCGCCGGGCGAACGGCACCAACTTATTCTTATGGAACTAGCGAGCCAGTTTCACGTTTACCTAAAGGGCAAGCCTTGTAAGGTTTTTCCCGCCCCCTATGACGTGCGGCTTTTCTACAGGGAGGACGACGGCGACGACACGGTCGTGCAGCCTGACATTACCGTTGTCTGCGACGAAAAAAAGCGCGGCAGCGAGGGATGCCGCGGTGCCCCCGATCTGGTGGTCGAAATACTGTCCCCCTCCAACAGCGCGATAGAAATGCAACGGAAGTTCGGCCTTTACCAGCGGGCNGGAATTCGTGAATACTGGGTCGTGGATCCCGAAAACAAGGAGCTAACGATATACCGCTTCGGGGAAAACCTGGGGTTCCATGTTTACAAGGGTGGCGACACGGTTACCTCCACGGTTCTTACGGGGTTGCGGATCGCCTTGGACCAGATTTTTGATGTTTAGTACGGCTCAAAGGATGCCAATTGCCTTAATCCACATATTCGATCGGGAAGACGGTCCTGTCCTTGGAAAGCACCGT
>WQRP01000171.1 GCA_009786675.1 Treponema sp.
GCCGACTATTCCAGGCAGATAGCAAGCTGGAACATGCAGGGACGGAGAAGGAACTGACATGCGTCCATGCGTGCGCGCCCTGTGCGCCAACATGTTTTGCATCGCGCTTATAGCAAACGCGCTGGCCGTACAGGCCGAGGAAGCGGAGCCGCCGGAACATGACCAGGAAACGGCGGCTGTTCCCCTCGACGCCACAAGGGATGACGAGCGGCGGGGCCTGTTCCAACGCTTTACCGGCCAGGCCGTCCTTCTCTGCATAAACGCCCGCATAATGGAACGGGATCGGGTTGTTTCCTGGAATGAATCCCACAGGAAGGTGACAATCCCCGGGCATCCGGTGGAAATAAAACTTGTAGGAACAAACGTGGTCGTCGCCGTGCAGTTCACCCCTTACATGCGCCGGGGGGGGACCAGGAAGTTCCTCGTGGCGCAGGGGCAGATCTGGATGGAGACCCCGGGCAGGGGCATCCGCTACCACGCGTCCATGCAGACGATCCCCGTGCGCTTCGGCGAACCCATATACTTCTTTCCCCTTGGGCCGGTGCGGGACGACACGCCCTCCATCGAGGTCATACTTACCGTGTATCCGCATGAAGACGAAGAGTAAAACCGGGTGCACCCTGGCTCTCGCGGCGCTGCTCCTGCTTGCCGGGTGCCGTTCCGGCGATCCGGTAATCTTTTCGATTTACCCGTCGATAGGCGCCATGGGGGAACCCATTACAATCCTGGGATCCTCCTTCGGCCACGATCGCGACGCGTCCTTCGTTACCATAGCCGGGGCGCAGCCCACCGGAACCGCCTACCTTGAATGGACCGACAACAGGATTCGCCTTAGGGTTTCGGAAATGGGCGAGGCCGGGCTGGTCTTCGTCCATGTGGACGGCAGGAGAAGCAACGGCGTGCTCTTCGTGAACGAGGCGGCGCTGCCGAGGTCGGTGGGCGGCAGAACGGGACTGGGGCCGGCGGCCAACGCGATAACGCCGCACGCCGGGGCCGTCGGATCCCTGGTCACGATAACCGGCGGCGGTTTCGGCAACTCGCGCGGGACGGGCGGGGTCTTCTTTTCCAGGGATGTCCCGTGGGGCGCGGGTCGGGAATTTATCGAGGTTTCGGAGTCGGATCTGGGCTACGAGCTGTGGAGCGACCGTGAGATTCGCGTGCGCGTCCCCGACGGCGCCGGCAGCGGGAACGTCGAGGTACGCACCGCAAGGGGCAGATCGTCCCCGCTGGTTTTCGAGGTCAGCGAGGGCCCAGGGATCAGGACCTTCGTGGACAGGCGAAGCTACATAATCACCTACTCGGTAAACATAAGGACGGGCGTCGCGGAGGCGCCTAACACCCTGCACCTGTGGGTGCCGTTCCCGGCCGCCTCGGCGGCACAGCGGAACGCCGAAATGCTGTTTAGCAACCCCGCGCCTTTTATCCCTAACTACTTTGGAACCGGCCTGTACAGGCTGGACAACCTGGAGGCTCACTCCAGCACGGACATAAGCCTTTCCTGGACCGTGGACGTGTACGGGACGCGCTCCTCGATCCAGCCCCAGTACGTCAGGCGGATCCCGACGCTCGATACGCATACCCGGAGCTGCCCGCGCCTCCCGGCGGACGACCCGCGAATCCGAGGCCTTGCGGCGTCGATTCTGGGCGGGGAAACGAACCCGTACCTTCAGGCAAGAAGAATCTTCGACTGGATGCTGGGCGGGAACGTCGTCTGGGAGGACAGGGCGCAGGGCGACGTTTTTTCCGTTGTCGAAACCGGCAGGGTCGACGCTTTTCTTGGCGCGCTTCTGTACTCCACCCTGCTGAGGGCCGCCGGCGTCCCCGGCCGGCCGGTGGCCGGGGTGCTGGTGGGCGGCGATCGCCAGACCATGCACCACCACTGGGCGGAATTCTGGATCGACGGCTTCGGCTGGGTTCCGGTGGATCCGGCCATGGGCGCCACCGCCATGGGGGTCGGGCCGATCCCGGGGAACTTCGTTTCCCCGGAGGCCGGCGCCGACCCGGCCTTCTCCTTTGGGAACACCGACAGCTGGCGTATCGCTTTTTCCAGGGGCTTTACCGACATTTCGCAGATGGACCCGCGCGGCCGCACGATTACGCACGTCCGATCCTACGCTCTGCAGACCCTTTGGGAAGAAGTCGTGGGAGGCATAGAGTCGTATTACAGCCTGTGGGGGAGTATCATGGTTACGGGGCTTCATGCACAATAAGACGATGGTAACGGTAATTTCACTGGGCGGTTCCATAGTGGCCCCCGACGGCGTGGACGCAAGGTTTCTCGGGGATTTTTCGGGGCTTGTCCGCGACCTTCTGCAGGAGGACGCCGGGCGGCAGTTCGTTCTCGTGGTGGGCGGCGGCGGCCCGGCCCGGGCATGGCAGGGCGCGTACCGGGAGATTTGTGCCGGGAACGTTTCGGACGACGAGGCGGACTGGATCGGCGTGATGGCGACAAGGCTGAACGCCCAGCTCGTAAGGGCGGTAATGGCCGAATGGTGCCCGCAGGAAGTGGTAACCGATCCCACCGTGGC